>URFQ01000034.1 GCA_900547195.1 uncultured Butyricicoccus sp. | reverse complement strand
CGAAAGCGTGGTTTCGATCGAAGGCTGTTCGAAAACGCAGTTTTTCGACAGCCTCGAAAAAGCTGTTGCGAAAGCGACAGCTTTTTTTATCCGATGCCGCCCGGGGTCATGATGCCGAGCAAAAATACGGCAATCGTCAGCCCACAAAACACAAATTTGGTCATGGGTTCCAGCCAGCGGCCAATGGGGCGCGTCCTCCCCTTCTGCACCTGTTCGCGTACAAATTTTTCGCCGTATACCCAGTAAAACAGGATGCCGGCCAGCCCAGCGCCGAGCGGGCAAACATAAATCGAGACAAAGTTCATCCAGCCCTCGACAATGCCTTGGATACACACGGCCGTAACTGCGCCAACGGCCGCGACCGCCAATACTGCGCGCGGGCGGGACAGCCCGAAGCGCTCCTGTATGGTGGCAATCGGAGCTTCGTACAGGTTGATGAGCGAGGTCATGCCCGCCAGCAATACGCCGCAGAAAAACACGATTACAAGCAGGCGGCTGCCCGGCATGGACTGGAACAACGCGGGCAGATAGATGAACATCAGGCCCGGGCCGCCCTGGTCGAGCCGGCTGCCCGCTGTGGCCATAGCCGGGATGATGACAAGTGCTGCGAGCACTGCGGCAAGCGTGTCAAACAGCGCGACCTTCCACGCAGAACCAATGATGTCTTCGTCGTCGCGCAGGTAGGAACCATAGATCAAAGTGCCGTTGCCGGCGAGTGACAGCGAGAAAAACGCCTGTCCAAGCGCATAGACCCAGGTTTCCCGCTGCCGGATGGCCTCCGGGTCGATGCGGAACATGTAGCGATACCCTTCTGCCGCGCGGGGCTGAAGGGCCATATAGACCGCCAACCCGAGAAACAGGCAGAAAAACAGCGGCATCATAATTTTATTGGCCTTTTCAATGCCGGAAGCGACGCCAAAGGCCATGATGCCAAACGCCGCGGCGAGGCTGAGCAGCACAAACAGGTTGTTGCCGAACGGCGCGGCCGCGCTGCCGAACAGGGCGGCAAAGCCGTCGATGTCCGTTGGCGCGAGCACATCGCCCGTAAACGCCGCCACGGTATAGCGCAGGATCCAGCCCATTACGACGGAATAGCCGATGGCAAGCGCGAGCGAGCCAAGCACAGGGATAAAGCCGATTACAGCGCCAATCCGGGGATTTTTGCCGCGCGAGGCAACGGCCTGCGAAAACGCGCCGATGGGGCCGGAACGGGTCGCGCGGCCAAAAGCCATCTCCCCGATTACGCCCGAAAAGCCGATGACGAACACAAACAGGAAATACGGCAGCAAAAAGGAGCCGCCGCCAAACTTCGATACGCGCGTCGGGAACATCCAGATGTTGCCCATACCGACCGCCGAGCCAATGCAGGCCAGGATAAATCCCCAACGGCTGGCAAATGCGTCGCGTGAATGGTGTTTTTTCAAGATTTTACACCTCTTTTTCCCGCGGAAGGTTGTCCGCGTGCTCCTTTTATGGTATGCGAAAAGCGGGGTTTTGTCAATCATCAGGCTCCCGCATCTTGCCGCCGCAAGAATCGCAAGAAAGAGAAAAACATTACAACTGGTCAAAAATTATGAGCCTCATATAATTGAAAGACGAAACAACTGATCGCAAGAAAATAATAGTTTTTGGTGTGTCATTCTGCACATATACAAAAAAGACACGGAATCTACCCGCGAAACAAAAAAATTTACACAAAATAGCGATAATTCTGAAAGAAAACAAAAAAATAATACGCAAGAATACAATGGTGCATCAAAGCGGACTTGCCAGGCAAATCAAAAATTGGTCATCATTTTCACAAGATTGGTAGTGCAAAAGAAAGAACTTTACGCTATACTAATACCAGAAAATAAATAACAGCCCCACAAGGGTGAGAAAGGAAATGGACATGAGCTTTTTTGCAGACCTGAAGGACGCGATGGCAAAGTGGAACGCTGCTTCCAGCCGCAAGCACACCGACATGCGCCGTTACGACTACCGTTAAGCAGACCGGCCGCAAACCAATCGGGGGAACCGGCGTCAGGCTCCCCCCTCTCTTGCATGCGCGCGCCGCAGCGCCCAGATTTTAAAACGAAACCGCGGAAGGAAGCCGATGTCAGGCTTCCTTTTTTTAACTCTGCCGCAGCACCCACTCGATGGCTTTTGCTGCGCCGTCGTGTGCATTGTCGTCGGTCACGTGCCGGCACAGCGCCCGGATCTCCTCCCGGGCATTGCCCATGGCAATCGGCATGCCCACGGCTTCGAGCATTTCGAGGTCGTTTTCGCTGTCCCCGACTGCGGCCGCGTGCGCCAGGTCTGTGCCGTACAGGCGGCAGACCATGGAAAGCGCGGTAGCCTTGTCGGCCGCCGGGGAAACGACCTCCAGGTTGTCGCTCGCGGAACTCATCACGCGGATGCCCTCGACATGCGACAATACCTGCCGGGCGCGCGCAATGTTCGCCGGATCCAGGCTGCGCGAGAAGATCTTATCGACCATTACCCGGCCGTCCGCCACCCATTCGGCCACCGACGGCACCACTTTTTTGTTGGCAAGATAGCCCTCGTTGGATTTATAGCGCGAAAAGGCCAGTTCGTCGTAGGGCGTGACCAGCAGGTTTTCCGCCACATAGACCATGGTGGAAAGGCCGACGCGCTCCAGCGCCGCCGCCGCGCGCACCGACGCTTCCCACGGCATGCTCAGGCGCATGAAGCAGCGCTCCTCACTCAGCAGGGACAGCGCCGCGCCGCCCGAGGTGACCATATAGTTGTCCGTGCCCATCTGCCGGGCGAATTCGGCGGCTTCCCCGCAGATGCGCCCGGTGGACACCACGACGCGCACGCCGCGCGCCTGCGCATCCCGCACCGCCTCGGCGGTGGAAGGCTCGACGAGGTTTTTTGGGTTCAGCGCCGTGCCGTCCAGGTCGAGCGCAATCAGGTTGTATTTCATGGGTTCCTCCCCTGTCGAATTTTTTTCTCTTTTAAGGATACGATAATTCCGGGAAATTGGCAAGTGCCCCGCCCGATTGGAGAGTTCACACAATGTTCACTTGCTTTCCGGCCGCAGTGGGATTATAATAAACACCATTAATAATTAACTATGTTATCGAATGAAGGGAAGAGAGCCCATGACTGCCGCACAGCAGGTTTTTGAGCTGATGTGCCGGTTTCATCACCTGCGGCTGCCCGAGCGCATCGGCATGCTGCCCCGGGCGGAGCATATTGTTTTGGAAATGCTGCTTTCGAATGAAACAAAGGGCGGGACGACGCTGAACGCCGCCTGTATGGCGCGCCGCATGCATATTTCCGCGCCCGCGGTGTCGCGCACCATGCGCCGCCTGCGCGAGCGCGGTTACATCATCGCAGACCCGGACCCGGCTGACCGCCGCTTTCTCCGCGCGCAGATTACTCCCTCTGGCCGCAGCCGGATGGAGAGTGACCGCCGCAAGATGAATGCGCTGATTGACAGCGCCGTGGCCCGTCTGGGGCCGGGGGAAGCCGAGCAGTTCTTCAAGACCTTTGACCGCCTGTGCACCGGCATTGAGGAAGAAATCGAGAGACTATTCGGATAATCCTAGAACCCTAAGGAAAGGAACCATTTATGCGCAGTATCCTTAAAAACATGAAGCCGCAGTGGAAGGCCGTCGTGCTGATTTTGCTGTGCCTGCTTGTGCAGGCCGTGTGCGACCTTTCCCTGCCGGCCTATACCTCTTCGCTGATCGACGTGGGCATCCAGTCGAGCGGCGTGGAATACGCCGTGCCGCTTGCCATCCGTTCGAGCAGCTATGACGCGGTGCTGGAACAAATGACCGCGGAGGAAGCGGCCCTGTGGCAGGAAAGCTATGTCCAAAACGGCGATGTGTACACCCGTGTGGGCGATGCCGATGAAAAGGCGCTGGATGAGGCGTTCGCCGCCCCCATCGCGCAGGCGGCCCTGGCCGCGCGCGGCGCCGCGGTCACGCGGGACGGCCTCGCCCTCACCGGCCGGCAGTCCGTACACTCGACCGCGGTCGCCTTTGTCCTGGCCGAATACCAGGCGCTCGGCATTGACCTGTCTGCGATCCAGACCGGCTACCTGTGGCGCACGGGCGGCAAAATGCTTGCGATGAGCCTGTTTATGGCGCTCGCTGCGGTGCTGAGCAGCCTGCTCGCTGCGCGCGTCGGCGCGTCGATCGGCCGCGACCTGCGTGCAAAGGTGTTTGACAAGGTCGTGCACTTCTCGGGCGCTGAGTTTTCCCGGTTTTCGACCGCATCCCTGATCACACGCAGCACGGGCGACATCCAGCAGATCCAGCTTGTCACGACCATGCTGCTGCGTATGGTGGCCTATGCGCCCCTGCTTGCCGCGGGCGGCATCCTCATGGTCATCCGCACGGGCGCGAACATGGAATGGATCATCCTGCTTGCCGTGGCGCTGCTGCTGGCGCTGGTCGGCACGCTGATGAAGCTCGCCATGCCGCGGTTTAAGAGGATGCAGTCGCTCATCGATCAGGTCAACCGCATCGCGCGCGAAATCCTGACCGGCCTGTCGGTCATCCGCGCGTTCGGCCGCGAAAAGGTCGAGGAGGAGCGTTTTGACGGCGCGAACCGCGACCTGATGAAGACCATGCTGTTTACCAACCGCTGCATGTCGTTCATGATGCCGTGCATGATGCTGCTGATGAACGGCGTCTCGGTGCTCATCGTATGGGTATCGTCCCACCGCATTGACGCCGGCCTGCTTGGCGTGGGCGATATGACCGCGTTTATCACCTACACCATGATGATTGTCATGAGCTTTCTCATGCTGTCCATGATGAGCATTATGCTGCCGCGCGCGGCGGTGTCGAGCGAACGCATTGACGCTGTGCTCGCCGCCGAACCGTCCATCCGCTCCCCGGAGCAGCCAAAATTGCCGGAGGCGCCGAGGGGCGTGGTACGCTTTGAGCATGTCTCGTTCCGCTATCCCGACGCGGACGAGGAGGTGCTCTCGGACATCGACTTCACCGCCGAACCTGGCAAGACGACCGCCATCATTGGCTCGACCGGCTGCGGGAAATCCTCACTGATCCATCTGATCCCCCGCTTTTACGACGTAACGGGCGGCCGCGTGACCATCGACGGCGTGGATGTGCGCGCGTTTGACCTGCACGGCCTGCGCGGCATGATCGGCCTCGCGCCCCAGAAGGGCGTGCTGTTCTCGGGTACCATTGCCTCCAACATCCGTTACGGCGCGTCCGGCGCTTCGGACGAGGAGGTGCGCGAGGCGGCCGCCATCGCGCAGGCGACCGAATTCATTGAGAGCAAGCCGACGGGGTTTGACAGCCCGATTGCCCAGGGCGGCTCGAACGTGTCCGGCGGCCAGAAGCAGCGCCTGTCCATTGCCCGCGCCGTTGCGCGCAGGCCGCTCATTTATATTTTTGACGACACGTTCTCGGCGCTTGACTTTAAAACCGACGCCGCGCTGCGCCGTGCACTCGGCCCCAAAACCGAAAACAGCACGGTGTTCATTGTTGCGCAGCGCATCTCGACCATCCTGTACGCCGACCAGATTCTCGTCCTGGACGACGAGGGGCGGCTTGTGGGCAAGGGCACGCACAAGGAGCTGCTCGCTTCCTGCGAAACCTACCGGCAGATTGCGCGCAGCCAGCTATCGGAATCCGAGCTAAAGGAGGGCGCATAAGTATGGCAGAACATTCTTCGAACCGCCGGGGGCCGCGCGGCGGCGGCCCGGGCGGGGGCTATGTCCCCGGCGAAAAGGCGAAAAATTTCCGCGGCACGGCCCGGAAACTGATTCGTTATATTGGCTCTTACCGCGTCCCGGTGTTCCTGGTGGCCCTGTTCGCGGTGGGCGGCACCATTTTCAATATTGTCGGCCCCAAGGTGCTCGGCTCGGCCACCACGGAGCTGGCGGGCGGCCTGATGGCCAGGATCAGCGGCACGGGCGGCATCGACTTTTCCAGCATCGCGCGGATCCTGATTTTTGCGCTTGGGCTGTATGTTGTCAGCGCCAGCCTGACCTTTTTGCAGAGCTGGCTCATGACCGGCGTGACCCAGAAAATATGCTTCCGGATGCGGCGCGAGATCGTGGAAAAGATCGACCGCATGCCCATGCGGTATTTTGAGACCCGCACCTATGGCGAAGTGCTTTCCCGCATCACCAACGACGTCGATTCCCTGAGCACCGGGCTGAATCAGAGCGTCACCCAGCTCATCACCTCGGTCTCTACGATTCTGGGCGTCCTGATCATGATGCTGTCCATCTCCCCGGTGATGACGCTCATTACGCTGGTGCTGCTGCCTCTCAGCGTGGGACTGATCAGCCTTGTGGTGCGCTTTTCGCAGAAATACTTCCGCAGCCAGCAGGAATACCTCGGCGACATCAACGGCCAGGTCGAGGAGATTTACAGCGGCCACACCATCGTGCAGGCCTTTGGGCAGGAGGACGCGGTTTGCGAGAACTTCCGCAGGGTCAACGACAAGCTGTTTGAATCCGCGTGGAAGAGCCAGTTCATGTCCGGCATGATGCATCCGATTATGATTTTTGTCGGCAACCTCGGTTATGCCGGCGTTGCGGTTTCGGGCGCGATGCTCGCGGCGCAGGGCCGTATCACGATCGGCAACATCCAGGCGTTTATCCAGTATGTCCGCAACTTTACCCAGCCCATCCAGCAGATTGCGCAGATCACCAATATGCTCCAGTCTATGGCTGCGGCCGCCGAGCGCGTGTTTGAATTTCTGGCCGAGGAAGAGGAGGAACAGTCGTCCACGCACGACTATCACCCGGGGAACATCCGCGGCGAGGTGGAATTTGACCATGTCCGCTTCGGCTACCGGCCGGATCAGGTGGTCATCAAGGACTTTTGCGCCAAGGTGCAGCCCGGCCAGAAAATCGCCATCGTCGGCCCGACCGGCGCGGGCAAGACCACGATGGTCAAGCTCCTGATGCGCTATTACGACGTGCAGGGCGGCGCGATTTACCTGGACGGCCACAATATCCGGGAATTTGGCCGCCGCGGCCTGCGCGACGCTTTCGGCATGGTCTTGCAGGATACCTGGCTGTTCCAGGGCACGATCCTGGAGAACCTGCGCTATGGCCGCATGGACGCCACCGATGAAGAGGTCGTCGCGGCGGCGAAGGCCGCGCGCGTGCACCACTTTATCCAGACCCTGCCGGGCGGCTACCAGATGGAGCTGAATGAAGAGGCCTCCAACATCTCGCAGGGCCAGAAGCAGCTGCTTACCATTGCGCGCGCCATCCTGGCCGACCGTCCGGTGCTGATCCTCGACGAAGCGACTTCATCGGTCGATACCCGTACCGAATCGGAAATCCAGAAGGCCATGGATACGCTGGTCGCCGGGCGCACGAGTTTCATCATCGCGCATCGCCTGTCCACGATTAAGAACGCCGACCTGATTTTGTGCATGAAGGACGGCGACATCATCGAGCAGGGCAACCACGACGAACTGATGGCAAAGGGCGGCTTCTACGCCGGGCTGTATAACAGCCAGTTTGAGCAGGTGTCGTAACCCGAAAAGAGAACCGATGGTATGTCGGTTCTTTTTAATTCTTGTTTAAAATATACAATTTTAAGTTAAAAATTTGTATATTTAGAAATATTGACATTTCATTTCCGATATCGTATGATGTGAACAAATATAAACGCATAAAAAGCGTTATCAGAAAAGAGGGAATATTATGAAAAAATTACTTTGTTCAGTCTTTAGTACGGTCTTTGCTTTCTCCCTATTTTCCGCTCAAGCTACACAAGCCACCACAATATCTAAAATACCTGCGCAACAGTTAATACAACAAATTATTTCTACGGATACGGATGAAACTGAAAAATTATTGTTTATTCAAATGCTAGGCAGCAATGAAAATTATCATGCTGACATTGCTCCTTTAAAACCCATCTTATTTGATGAGAACAGTTCTGCAAATATCAAGACAACTTTACTTTCTATTGCTGATTTTTCTTCGGTTGAATCTATTTCTTTGTTAAAAGAGGTTCTTGAAAATAGTGATAATACCGTAGCGTTTCGTGCGTTGATCGAATTATGGCAGGAACATCCTCAGGAAGCACTTCTAGAAGCACTAGATATTTTAAAAGAAACATCTGGATTTACTGATTCAGAAAAAACTCGAGCCGCTATTACTATTATCGGTGCAGCCGCACGTGGAGGTGTCTTACAATTCACCACTGAAGAAGAGAGTTGGTTTATCCAAAACTGTAAACAACTATTGAATACGACATCTAATAATATGATGAAAGATACTATTGTCCTTGCTCTTTCTGATTTGGGTAGTTTTGAGGCTCTAGATGTAGTTGTTACCTCTCCAGTTGTAGAAAATTCGTTTAAAAATGATGTTGTAGTTGAAAATATAAATAATTTAACACTTTCGGAGCAAAATGACTTAAAAAGTCAAGTGATTCAGCCATATGCTGCAAATGCAGATTATGCCTATGCAGTTTATAGGGATGGAGTTAACACTGGCATATGGGGAGACCAATGGCATACTGGTCTTGTAAATGGTAGTTCTACTACAAACTCTTCCTATATTATTCACGCTCCGGGCCCCGGAGGATCTACAGGATATACGAATTTTTCGGGGTTTAAAAATGGGGAAAATTTTAAAGGCTACTATAAGCCAAAGTATTCTATGAGTGATTCGAAAAAATCAAGTGTAATGAATACTGCAAAAAGACTTGCTGCTCTTGCTATTCCATATACCGCAGGAGGTCAAATGGGGTATTCTGCAACAAACACTGGTCGGACTATTCAGCCAGAAGATATTGCAACTATTCGCTGTGATGGTGTTGTTGAATATTCCTATGAGTACAATGGAATTCGAATTGGCGGAGGAAACTCAGATTGGAATATAAGTATTGATAAAGATGCCAACTTTAATGCGCATACTGGTGCAGCTATTACCCCTAAGAAGCAGACAGAAAGTTATATGACTTTTGTTCATAGCTAAGTCATGATCACAAACAAGTCTTTTTGGCTGCCTAAAATCCCTTCTGTTTATGGATTTCTAATCGTGCCGTTTCATTTCATTGCCGGACTTTATCCTGAAAACAGTTGGAATTATTGGCGGATCAATATTCTGCTCACGATCCTTTATGTCCTGCTGAACATTGCGCTGGCCGTGTACCTGTGCCGCTACTCAGATCGGGGCGCCGAGCCGCTCTGGTTCGCGGCTGTGCACTGGGGGCTGATCTTCCTGTCCGGACTCTTGGTCTTGATTGCGGCTGTCGCCGGGGCAGGGGAAGCTGGACTAGGCGGGTTTCTCGCGTTTGTCTTTGTTCTCCTGACCGCGCCGCTGTTTCCGTTTTACGCGCTGTTCCCTTGGGTTGCGCCTGTCGCGGTGTGCGTTTACGCCGGGCTGCTGACGTTCTTTTTTGTGCGCGGTCTGTACCGGATCAAACATCCCCAGAAGAAATGAAAAAAAGCCTTCCCAAGCGGGAAGGCTTTTTTGTGCACAGATTTACTTTTTCAGCTTTTCCGCCCAATCGGCTTCCTTGAAGCCCACGAGCACGGTATCTCCGTCCACAAAAAGCGGACGCTTCACCAGCATGCCGTCGGTCGCAAGCAGGGCAAGCTGCTCGTCCTCGGACATGCCCGGCAGCTTTTTGGAAAGCTCCATGCCCCGGTAAAGCTGTCCGGAGGTGTTGAAGAACCGCTTGAGCGGCAGACCGCTTGCGGCATGCCAGGCGCGCAGCTCGTCTGCGGTGGGGTTGTGCTCCTTGATGGGGCGCAGGTCATAGGCGATGCCGGCGTCGTCCAGCCATTTCTGCGCCTTTTTGCAGGTGGTGCATTTTTCGTAACAGATGAAGGTTGCCATCGTATTCTCTCCTTTACTGATCCTCGGCGGCAGTGGTCGTTTTGCCCGGGACCGGGTTTGCAATCGCGTGCGCGCATTCTTCGAGATACGCTTCATAATCGGCCTGCCACGCCGCGTCGTCCGGGTCGGTGGGAAGATCCGGGTAGCGCGCTGACAGCAACGGGATGAAATAGTCGTTAAAGCGGGCCGCGCCCACGACGTCCATGTGGCGCTGGTCGAAAAAGTTGCTGTCCGCGGTGATGCCGATGGCGTCATAGGTTTCCTGGCTGTTGAAATCGTCAAACGGTATGCCGTATTCGCCGGCAATCGCGGCCACGGCCAGCATCTTCTGATAGTTTTCCGGGGCAATATTGCATGGCGCCTTGGTTAGCCACAAATCGATGCCGTTTTGCTGGCAGATTTCGATAAATTCGCGCAGATACTGCAAATTCTTTTCCCCAAGCGGCAGCGGTTCGGTCACGCCCGTGAGATCCCAGCGGTCAATGCGGTCGCCGCCGACCTTGGGCGGCAGAATGACAAAGCCCTTGTACGGGTCGCGTACCGCGCTGCGGCGGAAGGAAAAATCCTCGGCGGTCAGGCTTGCCCAGCGGGAATGATATTTGACGAAGTTGAACACCAGCGGAAAACGCCCCCCTTTTTCGGCAGACGCCTGCGCGAGCGCGATTTTGTTCATGCTCAGCGGGATATCGTCCATAAACGAGTAATTGGTGCCCTCTGCCGCGTATTCGCTGTCCTCATAGAGCATATTGCACTCAAAAATTACAAGTTCGGGCTTTTGGGTTTTGAGCGCTTCCTTCAGATACGCGACGCTCGCCCACATCGGCTGCATCTGGGTGGCAAAGACATAGCTTTTCACGCCGGTCTGCTTCCAGATTTCCAGCGGGGAAAACGACGCATAGGCGTGCGACGAACCGAATATCATCACCGAAAACTCGTTCTCCGGCTCGTTGTAGAACCCCGAGATTTTGTTCGTCATATCCCATGGCTTTTCAAGCGATTTCCGCGCAAAAACCTCCTGGATGGGAAAAAAGGTGGCCGCGAAGAGCAGGCAGAAAGCAACCGCCTGCAAGAAGAACTTTTTGTTTTTGCTCATGGGGCGGCCTCCTTAGAACTGGAAATAGATGAACGCTGCGGCATCGAAGCCCGGGCCGTACGCGCCGAAAATCAGGATGGCGTACAGGCAGGCAAAGTAGACGATCCAGCGCGGCGCCAGCGGCAGGCGGGCGATATAGGGCCGGATGGGGCGTTTTTCCTTGATGATGTCCGCGGCCGCAAGGATCAGGATACAGGCCATCGCCAGCCAGAAGTCGGCAACATCCAGGCCGAGGGTATACAGGCCGAGCGAACCGTCCACGCCCACGGTGAACAGCGCGTCCGGCCACAGGCAGGTCACCGCGCGGCGGATCATCGCCACGCCGGTCAGGAACGACGGCGCACGGAAAAACAGCCATGCAAAATCAATCAGGCAAAAGGTCAGCACCATGCGCAGGGCGGACCAGATCCGGCTTTCGCGGTTGATGTGCAGAGCGGAAAGCATCTTGAGGCGCACAGGCTTCAGGATGTCCCCAACGACCTGGTACAGGCCGTTCAGGCCGCCCCAGGCGACATAGCTCCACTGCGCGCCGTGCCACAGGCCGGACACAGCGAACGTGGCCAGGTTGTTGAAACATTTGCGCCATTTGCCCTTGCGGTTGCCGCCGAGCGGGATGTACAGGTAATCGCGAAACCAGGAGGAAAGCGAAATATGCCAGCGGTGCCAGAACTCGCCGCACGATTTGGATAAATACGGCTGGTTGAAGTTTTTCATCAGCGAAAACCCGAGCACCTGCGCGGCGCCGATGGCGATGTCGGAATAGCCGCCGAAATCGCAATAGATCTGCACCGCGAACAGAACGGTTGCCACAACGATCGAGATTCCCGCGACCTCGTTCCAGTGGTTGTACACGTGGTCGACCAGCGCTCCGATGCGGTCGGCAACGACGACCTTTTGGAAGAACCCCCAGAGCATCAGCAGAAGGCCGTCGCGCACGCGGTCGGGGTCGAAGGAATGCGGTTCGTTGACCTGAACCAGCAGGTTTTTGGAGCGCTCGATAGGCCCCGCGACCAGCTGCGGGAAAAACGACACGAAGAGCGCGTATTTGAAGAGGTTGCGCTCCGCGTAAATCTCGCCGCGGTATACGTCCATGGTGTAGCTGAGCGCCTGGAAGGTGTAAAACGAGATGCCAACCGGCAGCAGCACGTCAAATTTGGGCAACTCGATCGAAACCCCGGCAAGGCCGCCGAGCGCGACGATATTGTCGGAGAAAAACCCCCAGTATTTAAAGAAAAACAGGATGGCGAGGTTTAAAAGAAAACTCAGGGCCACCCACAGCTTTTTGCGGCGTTTCCGTTTTCCTTCGTCGGCCACACGGTTTTCGCGATCGATCAGGATGCCGCTGAGGAAGGTGATGACTGTCGAGGCGGCGATCAGCACCGCGTAGCGCGGGTTCCAGCACATGTAAAAATAATAGCTGGCGACGAGCAGCCACATCCAGCGCACACGCTGCGGAAATGCGAAATACAGCAGCGTGACGAGCGGGAAAAAAATCAGGAATTGCAGGGAATTGAAGATCATGGCATGTCCTCATTCGGTTGGATTTAGGGAAGACGCATTGCTGCTTTTATTGTACCAAATACGGAAAAACATTGCAACCAAAGCGGAAAATCCTGCAAAACTTAGCAGGATTTTAACGCGATTGTTCATTGCCCGCGTGCGTGGCCTCCCCCGCCGTGCTGCGCGCGAGCAGGACAAGCATGGCGAACAGCCATACACCCGACGCGAGGAAGCAGGCGTACCGCAGCAGGGTTTCCGCGGAAAAAGAGATGGCCGCCGCGCCCGACGCCAGCGAAATCCCCGCGCCGCCCACACAGGAAACGCACAGGATGGCGGCGAGCCCGGCGGAAAAGATAAAGCGGGCCGGGCTTGCGGTCGAATACAGGAACCCGGCGAGCGAATAAAACGCATAGGTTAGCAGGATGGCCGCCAGCAGCTCAAACCCATACAGCCCTACAAAGGGCGACGCGCCGTTGTCCTTAAAGGTGATGATGAGGTCAAAGCACGCCCAGAACATGGGCACAATGGTCAGCGCCGCAGTCGATTCGGTGATGGTTTTGCGGCGGAGCGCGGCGGCAATGCCGATAAAGCAGCCGCCGGTAAGGATGGACAGAATCCACAGCGGGATCATTGGCAGGTTTGCGAGCGGCGAGGTTTGGGTAAATATCAGGGTTTCCGGGTCGGCGGCCGGGGCCGGGCCGCCGGATACGGTCACATACAGGCCGGCCGCGCCCGCTGCCATCATCACCAGCCCGGCGGCGGCGGACAGCGCCTGAAACGGCGTACCGCTGCCCGCGAATGCAGTTTCGAACGGGATCCCGCGGTTTTTGCGGTACCCGAACGCGGCGGCGAGCAGGACGGCCGCCATGACGGCGCTCAGCGCAATCAGGCCGGTTTCCGCCGGGTCGCCGTGCACCGGCAGATGGGTGCCGGCTTCGTAACCATTCATGAGGTTCCAGCCGCGCAGCGCCGCGCCCGCGAGCGCCGCCACACCGACCAGAACCGGAATCGATGCTTTCAGTTTCATGGGAATTCTCCTTCCCCGGATGCGGGATTGCAAAATCATAGATACAATTAGTATAGCAAAATTCCTGCCAAAAACCCAGTGGCAATGTGCCAAAGCGCGGGGGGCGGGACACACGGAAATTTGGCACATTGCCGCCGGGCGCTGGATGTCCCCTGCCCAGCCCATAGAAAATTAGAAAAAAGCCCTGCTTTCCCTTGTATCAATCCCCATCCTTTGTTAAAATATATATTGATTCGGAATCCGCGGCTGTGCGGAAAATGATTTTGTGATTAGGAGTGTATAATACATGGCAAATCCGATTGTTACCATCGAAATGGAAAACGGCGACGTCATCAAGGCCGAGCTGTACCCCGAGGTTGCGCCGAACACGGTGAACAACTTTATTTCCCTCGCAAAAAAGGGCTTCTATGACGGCCTGATCTTCCACCGCGTCATCCCGGGCTTCATGATCCAGGGCGGCGACCCGGAAGGCACCGGCGTGGGCGGCCCGGGCTATGAGATCCGCGGCGAATTTACCTCGAATGGGTTCCAGAACGACCTGGCGCACACCCGCGGCGTGCTGTCCATGGCGCGCACGGCCATCCCCGATTCCGCCGGCTCCCAGTTCTTCATCATGACCGAGACTTCCCCCCATCTGGACGGCGAGTACGCTGCTTTCGGCATGGTCACCGAGGGCATGGATGCGGTGGACGCGATCGTGAGCACCCCCCGCGACTGGCATGACCGCCCGCGCGCAAAGCAGGCCATGAAGACCGTCACCGTCGAGACCTTCGGCGTGGACTATCCCGAGCCGGAGACCGTTTAAAGACCGTAAAATCGCTCTTTCACCGGTAAGGAGCAGGCTTTTATCTGAACCCATCCCAAAAGAGGCGCATTTCAATGATGCATTATACCAATCGAGACCAGTTTATCGTGTCCGCGCCCGGCTGCATGTATACCGACCCGGACAGCTTGGAGTCCATCATGGCGGGCAACGAGGGCGGCGCGACAGGCTGCACCCTCCCCCTGGACATGACAAGGGACGGCATTGCCGTGCTGTGTTCGCGCAGCGGCTTCCGCAGTGCGGACGGCACGTTCCATGCGGTCGGCGAGGCCGATTTTATCGAGCTGCGCCGCTTTTTCCCCAAAATTGTCGCCGTAGGGCAGGCCATTGAGCTGGCCAAATCCTGCGCGGCAAAAATCTGCGTGGATCTCAAAAACCCTGCGGTGTGCCCGCAGGTGAAGATTGCGCTCAGCCACGCTGACTATCTCGACAACGCCTATTTCGGCGGGCTGGACCCGGCGGCCGCAGCGGCGGCGGTGCGCAAAAACCCGGCGCTGCACATCATGGGCGACCTGCCTGGCGCGCCGGGCGACGCGGTGGCGCTCGTCCGGGCGGCGCAGGAAACCGGGCTGTTTGGGCTGCGCGGCGCGCCCGCGCACCTGACCCCGGAACTGTGCGAAGAGGCGCTGCGCTGCGGCCTGTTCCTCGCGTCCACCGACTCCACGGACGCAGAGGAGCTTTCGCGCATGCTGGCGCTTGGCGTCAACTTTATTGAGACCGAACGGCCCGATCTGGCGTTCTCCCTGCTGCCGCAGGCGCCGGACGAGGGCTGAACACGGGGCGCCAAGCCGCGGCGGGGAAAACCGCCGCGGCTTTTCGGCGCTTTGGGGCGCGCCCTCCGGGAAGCCGCAATCGTAAAAAAGGAAGGAAACCATGGCTGATATTACCGTACAAAACCTGACAAAATACTATGGCGACCGGCTGATCCTGTCCGACCTGACGTTTGACATCCAGCCAGGCGAAAAGGTGGCCATCCTCGGGCCGAACGGCGCGGGCAAGACCACCCTGCTGCATATTCTCGCCGGGCGGCTGGACTACGACGGGGGCCATGTGTCCATCGGCGCGGGCCGGACGGTCGGCATGATCGACCAGATGCCTGATTATCCGGACGGGGTCACGGTTGAGGACGTGCTGCGCTCCGCGTTCCGCGACGCGGACGCGGTGAAGCGCGAAATGGAAGCGCTCGAAGCTGGTATGGCCGCGAACCCTGAGGATGAAAGCCTGCTCCGGCGCTACGGCGCTTTGCAGCAAAAGCTGGACGCGCTCGGCGGCTACAACCGTGATTTTGAGGTGGACAAGGTGTGCAACGGCCTCGATATCCCCCCGGCCCGGCGCGCGCAGCCAGTCAATCAACTGTCGGGCGGCGAGAAGACGCGCGCAAACCTGGCACGCATCATCCTGGAGCAGACCGACATCCTGCTGCTCGACGAGCCGACCAACCACCTCGACATGGACGCGGTGCGCTGGCTGGGCGATTACCTCGAGGGCTACGCGGGCACGGTCGTCACGGTCTCGCATGACCGTTATTTCCTCGACCAGTGCTGCGAGCGCATCCTCGAAGTCCACGACAACACGGTCGAGTTCTACGCGGGATCGTATTCGTATTACGCGGTCGAGCGCGAGCGCCGTTATGAGCAGCAGCTACGCGAGCATGAAAACCAGATGGCCGAGAAGAAGCGGCTGGAGGGCGTGGCGCGCATCATGCACGAACACGGCACCGAGCATCTGGCCAAGCGCGCGGCCTCCATCGAAAAGCGCATCGCGCGCATGAAGGTCACCGACCGCCCGCGCCGCGACAAACGGATGAGCGTATCCTTTGGCGACCCAAACTATGAGACCGAAGACGTGCTCAAGGTGCGCGGAATTACGAAAAGTTATGAAGGGCGAATAATATTACAGGATGTAACATTCCTTGTGCGCAACGGAGAGCGGGTCGCCATTCTGGGCGACAACGGCGCAGGCAAAACCACGCTGCTGAAAATCCTGCTCGGGGAGGAAACCGCCGACGAGGGCACAGTCAAAAAAGGCGTGGGGCTGCGCCCGGCCTATCTGCCGCAGACCGTCCACTTTGCAAACGAAAACCGCAACCTGATCGATACGCTGATTTACGACAAAAACGTGACCATGCAGACCGCGCGAAACCGGCTGGGTGCGTTTAAATTCTCGGGCGAAGACCAGATGAAGACGGTTTCCACGCTGTCGGGCGGCGAGAAAAGCCGCCTGCGGCTGTGCGAGCTGATGTATGACCCGCTGAATATGCTGATCCTCGACGAGCCGACCAACCATCTCGACCTCATGAGCCGCGAATGGATCGAGGAAGCCGTGGAAGCGTTCACGGGCACGCTGCTGTTCGTCTCGCATGACCGCTATTTCGTCGAGCGCTTCGCCACGCGCGTCATCTACCTCGAAAACGGCGAATATATCGACTATACGGGCAGTTATGAGCAGTTTTTGGCCTACCGCGAGCGGCTGCGGGCTGAAAAAGGGCCTGCCCCCTCCCCGGCCGCCAAAAAACAGGCCCCGAAGGCCGAAAAGCCCAGGCAAAAGGGAGGCACCAAGAACCTTTCCAAACGTGTGACGGTTTTGGAGCGCGAAATCAGCCGGCTGGAAGCGGAACTGGCTGATTTGGACAGCCGCATCAATCACAACGCCGCCGACCCCGAAAAACTGATGGGTCTGCTTGCCGAAAAGGAGGAGGCAGACGCCGAATTGCTCGGAAAAATGGAAGAGTGGGAGCGTTTGAGCGAGGAGCTGGAAGGCTGAATGAATAAGCTGGAAGTGAAAATTTGGATATTAATGGCTGCGGTATGCGGGGCGCTGGGCGGAGCATGTCTGACATGGGCGCCCATCCGGTTTGGCGCCGTGTTTCTGGGCGCGCTGGCGACCGGCTGCGCGGGCGAAGCCATCATGGTTGCCCGCGCGGAAGAAAGCGCGGCATGCCGCCGGGTGGCTGTGCTCGGGCGCGTGCTGTTCGGGCTGTTCCTCGCGTCGTTTGTGGCCATCCAGGGGCTGATCCTGTCCGGCGAGCGCACGGACGACGCGGTGTATGCCGCCGATTACGTGCTCGTGCTGGGCGCGCATATTTATGACGACCGCCCTTCGGCCGCGCTGCAAAGCCGGCTTGATGTCGCCGCCCGCCTGCTGGAGGACAATCCGGACGCGAGGCTGGTGCTCTGCGGCGGGCAGGGGCCGGACGAGATCATGCCCGAGGCGCATATGATGCGCGATTACCTGCTGGCGGGGGGCGTGCCGGAAAACCGGCTGCTCGTGGAGGACGAGTCGAACAACACCATCCAGAACATTGCGAACGCCAAGGCGGAGTTTGACCTCGCCGGGCAGAAAACCGCGGTCATCACGAACGAATTCCACCTTGCCCGCGCCCGGCGGCTGATGGCGCAGGCTGGGCTGGAGTCCGCGGGCATGCCCGCGCCGACGCCCTATGTCTCGCTGCGGCTGGTCAGCCATCTGCGCGAATACTGCTCCACGCTCGGCCTGATTGTGACCGGACGATACTTCTAAACCCTACGGAGGACGTTGCCATGCAAATTGCAGACCTGCACATCCACTCCAAATATTCCCGCGCCACCAGCCGCGACTGCGACGCGCCCCATCTGGATTTCTGGGCGAGGAACAAGGGCATTTCCATCGTCGGCACGGGCGATTTTACCCATCCGGCCTGGCGGGAGGAGCTGAAAGAGGCCCTCTCCCCTGCTGAAGACGGGTTTTATACGCTGCGCGGGGACATGCGCCTGCCGGGCGCCGCGACCGGCGGCGCGCCCCGCTTCGTCATTTCCGGGGAAATCAGCTCCATCTACAAAAAGGATGGAAAAGTGCGCAAAGTGCACAATGTCATCCTGCTTCCCGGCCTGGACGAGGCCGAAACGCTGGCAAAACGTCTGGAAGCCATCGGCAACATCCATTCGGACGGACGGCCGATTTTGGGGCTGGATTGCCGCGACCTGCTGGAGATCACGCTCGAGGCGTGCCCCCGCGCCGTGCTGATTCCGGCGCATATCTGGACGCCGCATTTCTCACTGTTCGGCGCGTTTTCCGGCTTTGACACGCTGGAAGACTGCTTCGGCGACCTGTCCGGCGAGATCCACGCGCTGGAAACCGGCTTATCCTCCGACCCGGATATGAACGCGCGCGTATCCATGCTCGACCGTTACACCCTCGTGTCGAATTCAGATGCGCACTCCCCCGGCAAGCTTGGCCGCGAGGCCAACCTGCTCGAGATTGACTGGAGCTTTGATGCGCTCGCGGACGCGATCGAGGGGCGCAACCCGGACGGTTTTTGCGGGACGGTTGAGTTTTTCCCCGAGGAAGGAAAATACCATCTGGACGGCCATCGGCACTGCGGCGTGTGCCTGACCCCAGCCCAAACGCTTCAATACGGCGGGAAATGCCCAGTTTGCGGCGGAAAAATTACAATCGGCGTGGAGCACCGCGTGGAGGAACTGGCCGACCGCCCGGCGGGGGCCAAGCGGGAAAAGCCCTTTGAAAGCCTCGCGCCCCTGCCGGAGGTGATTGCGGCGTCGACGGGCGTGCGCGCGGCGTCTGGGCGCGTGCAGGAGCAGTATCAGCGTCTGCTCCGTGAGCTGGGGCCGGAATTTTATATCCTGCGCGACGCGCCGCTTGCCGATGTGGGACGGGTCGCAGGAGAGTGGGTACAGGAGGGCCTGCGCCGTCTGCGTGCGGGGGAAGTGGTGCGCAAGCCCGGATTCGACGGGCAATATGGCGTAATCGAGCTGCTTTCCCCGGCTGAAATCGGAACTCTTGGCGGGCAGGTCAGCCTGTTCGGCCTGCCCGAGCCGCCGCAAAGCGTGCATGAAGACGCGGAGCAATTGACGCTGGAACCAGTCGGAAAAGCAGCGGAATTCCCGCCCTCCCCCGCCCCGGCCGACGGCCTGAACGACGAGCAGCGCGCCGCTGCATGCACGACCGCGCGCGTCACTGCCGTATCGGCAGGCCCGGGCACGGGAAAAACCCAGACGCTCACAGCACGCATCGCTTATATGATCGGCACGCTTGGAATCGCGCCGTCGCAGATTGTGGCCGTGACTTTTACCAATCAGGCGGCCGAAGGGCTGCGGCAGCGCCTCGCGCAGACGCTCGGCGGCAGGCGCGCCATGCGCGGCTTGACGGTAGGCACCTTCCACGCCATTGCCCTTGCCCGCCGGAAAGCGCGCGGCCAGGGCGGGATCCTGCTTGCGCCGGACGAAGCGCTGGCGCTCGCCGCGCAGGCCGTGCGGGAAACCGGTTGGGATGGCGCGCCCGCGAAGTTTTTGCAGGCGGTTTCCGCGCTGAAAAACGGCGTGGACGAAGGACACGCCGGGCTGCTGCACGAGCAGGCGGCAGTGTATGATTGGAAGCTGCGCGTCAGCGGCGCGGTCGATTATGACGACCTGCTGCTCGACGAACTGGAGGCTTGTAAGGCCGAAAAACAACGAAAAAAGCCCTGTCATGTGCTGGTGGATGAGTTTCAGGACGTAAACGATACGCAGTATCAGCTTGCCCGCGCATGGAGCGGCCACGGAACCCTGTTCGTCATCGGCGACCCGGATCAGGCGATTTATGGGTTCCGCGGCGCGTCGAAGGATTGTTTTGCGCAGCTGGCAGAGGACGAACCGGAATGCTGTCCGGTGCGCCTGACGAAGAACTACCGCGCCGCGCCTGAGATCCTCGCGTGTGCACAGCCGGTGATTGCATGCAATCCGGGGGGCGCACGGCCGCTCTTCCCCACCCGTCCGGCAGGCGGCGTGGTGCGAATGGTTCGCGCCGAAGGGCCGGGCGATGAAGCCGGCTTTGTTGCGCGCGACATTGCGCAGATGGTCGGCGGCGTGGACATGCTCGCCGCAGGGCGGCGGAACGCAGCGCCGGCCAGCCGCAGCTTTGGGGACATTGCGGTGCTGTGCCGTACCCGCAGGCAGCTGGACCGGCTGGAGCGCACCCTGTCGCGCGCCGGGATCCCCTGCGTCGTTGCCGGGCGGGGAGAATATTTATCCGCACCTTGCGTGCATGGCGTGCTCTGCTTTCTGCGTTTCCTGCGGACCCCACAGGATACGATTGCGCTGCGTTCCGCGCTGCGTGCAGTATGGGGATGCCCGGAGGATCGCATTGATGGATTTGCCCGGCTGTATGAGGGGATGCCGGACGAGCCAGGAGCGGAAGCGCTTTCCGCGCGCGGCGCGCCGTATGCGGAAGACGGGCAGCTCCGGCTGGCGCTGCGCGAGATGGAGGCCCTGTCCCCCATCCTCAAAAAAGCCAAACCGGTGAAGCTGCTGAGCGATTGGGCGGCGCGGTACGGATGGGCGGAAGATGCGGATTTCGTGCGGCTGATCCAGCTCGCCGCCTTTTACAAGGACATTCCCGATTTGCTGGACGGCGTGCTGCTCGGTGCGGAAGGCGACCTGCTGCGTACAAGCGCAAAAAAATATGCGTCGGGGGCGGTGACATTGTCCACCCTGCACGGCGCGAAGGGGCTGGAGTTTGGCGCGGTGTATTTGTGCGGCCTGGCGCGCGGCTGTATACCGCTCGAGAGTTCTGCACAGGCTGTGGATATCTTTGAGGAACGCCGCCTCTTTTATGTGGGGATGACGCGCGCAAGGGACGAACTGGTGTTGGTTTCGCAGCAGCAGCCCTCCCCCTTTCTGGAGGAAATCCCCGCCGGAACCTATGCGGAGGAGCGCGCTTCCGTCCGGCGAGGGAGCACCGGCGTGCAGCTAAGCCTGTTTTGAACGCATATTTCAGGATTGACAAACATTGAAAAACAAGGTACGCTGTAAAAAAGCGTAGAATGCGAGGGAAGAAAATGATTACTGTTGGCATGAAGGGCACACATGCGTTGACCGTCACCGAAAACCTGCTGGCAAACCAGGTTGGCAGCGGGCTGGTGGCTGTGTACGCCACCCCGATGATGATTGCGGGCATGGAAGGCGCCGCGGCGGCTTCGGTTGCGGACGAACTGGACGAGGGAAAGACCACTGTGGGTACGCTGATGAACGTAAGCCATGTGGCGGCAACCCCGGCGGGGATGAGGGTTCGTTTTGAAACCGAGCTGACCGAAATTGCCCCGAACGGAAAAATTCTGACCTTTCGGGTTGCGGCGTATGACGAAAAGGGCCTGATCGGGGAAGGGATCCATCAGCGCGCGATTGTCGATAAAGCGCGATTTGAAGCCAAAGCGCAGGCAAAACTGGGCTGAAATTGCAAAGAAAAGCCGCCGTTTAAGCTGAGCATGCTCAAACGGCGGCTTTTGTTTCCGGAAGCTAAAAAAGAGCCTTGATCTGATCCATATGGCCGACGGCCAACTGATAGCCATGCTCATAGTTTTTCTTGAGCATGCTCACATCCTTTTCAAAAGAGTTCAGCGGATAGCCGGGACGCAGAAGCACGGTGTTTTCCGGCTGTTTTTTCACCAGCTGGTCGCAGAAACACAGGGTATCGTTGTAACGCTTGGCACGGCCGAGCATGGTATCCGACAGGTTTGGATATTTGCGGCGGAGCGCCCGCGCCGCGGCCCGTGTGCCGTGGGCGGTGGTTTTGCGGTATCCCTCCGGGCGGGTCAGGACAATCAGGTTTTTTCGGTTGCCGTCGTGAAGGGACTTGACAACGGGGATGGAATCAGCCAAACCGCCGTCGTAATACTGCACGCCGTTTACTTCAATCGGCGGGAAATAAAATGGAATGGCACAGGTTGCACGCAGCATGGTACACGGCAAATCGAGCTGTTTCCCGTCCAGGTATTCGATGGCGCCGGTCGCGGCGTTCGTCACACCGACCAGAACGCGGCCCTGATAGGCGCGGAAGGCATTCCAGTCAAAAGGGATCAGTTTGTTCGGGATTTCGTCAAAAACAAAGTCGAGACCAAATAAAGAACGGCATTTTGCGTAGTTCCGCAGCGATAAATACCGTTTGTCCCTGCGATATTTGGTGAACACTTCAAGATTGCGTCCGCGCTGGCGGGACAGGTAGGAATAGGCATACGTAATGCCCGCCGATACGCCGATCACATAGTCAAACATGAGATCGTGGTCGAGCAGGGCGTCCAGCACGCCGCACGAGAACACCGGGCGGAGCGTGCCGCCCTCTAAAATCAGTCCAGGCATGGTTTTTCTTCCTTTACGGGGGTTGTCGGGGTGAGCACAAAATCGATTTGGCCGCTTGCGCGGTTTGCGCTGACAAGGCGCACACGCACCGGCGTGCCGATCGTATACCGCACACCGGCGCGGCTCGTGAGCGCCATTTTCTGATCATCGTATTCAAAATAGCCGGGCAGCGATTCGATGCGGACAAGACCTTCCGCGCCGTTCGGCAGTGCGACAAAAATGCCGAATGCCTGCACGCCCGTGACCTCGCCGTCGAAGTCCTGCCCCAGGAAACGCTCCATATACGCCGCAATGTACAGCTTGTCGATGTCGCGTTCGGCGGTGTCGGCGGCAAGTTCACGGGTTGTGGACTGGCTAGCTGCATTTTCACAAAATTGGTAGTCCGTGCGCGTGAACGCATCGCCTGCCAGCGCCTTTTGCAGCATACGATGGGTGGCCAGGTCGGGATAGCGGCGAATGGGAGAGGTAAAGTGCAGATAGTATTTGGCCTGTAAACCGTAGTGGCCGAGATTTTCCTCCGAATAGCGCGCGCGCGCGAGGGAGCGCAGCAAAAGGGCTGGCAGGGCGCGCTGGCGTGGGTCGTCCGCCGCCCTATCAAGCACGATCTGGAATTGTCTGGTGTCTTGCGGCTTGTTTGGATCGATGCGGTAGCCAAACGGGCGTGCAAACTGCGCGAACACGCGAAGTTTTTCCGGGTCTGGGTTCTCGTGCACGCGAAATACAGCCGGGTGGCTGTGCTTGTCCATAAACTCCGCGACCGCCTCGTTTGCCTGCAGCATGAATTCCTCGATCATTTTCTCGGCACGGCCGCGGTCGCGGTAGCGCAGCTCGACTGGTTCGCCCTGCTCGTCAACCGTGATTTCGGCTTCCGGGATGTCTAGATCGAGCGCGCCGCGCTCCATGCGCTGTTTCCGCAGGACATCGGCCAGATCGGCCATTTTATGCACGGTTTCTGCCAGAAAACCATATTTTTTGGTCAACTCTGCGTCGCCATTCAGAATTTTGTTGACATTCTTGTAGGTCATGCGCGCTTTGGAACGGATCACCGATTTGGAAAACTCCGCTTTGTGCCGCCGCCCGTCCGAGCCAAGCTCCAAAAAGGCGGAGAACGCCAGACGATCCTCGTCCGGAACCAGCGAGCACAGCCCGTCCGACAGGGCGAACGGCAGCATGGGCACGACGTGGCCGGGGTAATAGACCGACGTGCCGCGGCGATAGGCGTCATCGTCCAGCGGGCTGCCGGGCGTGACGTAGTGGGAGACGTCCGCAATGTGCACGCCGAGCAGCACGCGGCCGTTTTCCAACGGAGTCAGAGAAACCGCGTCATCAAAATCCTTGGCGCTGTCGCCGTCGATGGTAAAAATCAGCTGGCCGCGCAAATCGCGGCGGCCCTCAAGTGCATCCGCAGGGATATGATCCCCAAGGCCTTCCGCCTGCGCGGCCGCTTCGGAGGAAAACCCTTCTATAATGCCGTTTTCGTGCAGGATGGCAGCAATGGACGCCTGCATGGTGCCGTTTTCACCAAAAACCTGCGTGACCGCCGCTTGCGGCAGCACCTTGCCCTCGCCGTAGTACATCATGCGCACGGAGACGCGGTCGCCCGGCTGCGCGCCGTGCAGATGCGCTTTTGGCAGCATGATTTCCGGATATTTTTTGCTTGCAGGCTCCAAAACGCAGGATTTGCCCCGGCGGCGCACCGCGCCCACGATTTCCTCACGGCTGCGTTCGAGCACACGAATCACCTCGCCTTCCCGGCGGGGGGAGCCGTCCCGGCGACGTCCGTCCTCATGCACGCGGATGAGGACGCGATCCCCATGCCAGGCGTCCCCGCCTGCGTTTGGCGGAATGAAGACGTCGCCCTGTTCGTCTTTTTTATCGGGCGCAACGAAGCCGAAACCGCGCTCGGTAGCCAGATAAACGCCTGCGATGCAGCCAAAATGCGCGGCCTGCGCCAAGCGGTTTTTCTTATTTTTCACGATTTGCCCGCTTTGGGACAGGCGCTGAACGCAATCTTTGAGCTCCTGTTTGCCCGCGCCGGGCAACAGGCGGCGCAGTTCTTCAATGCGCATCGGCCGCGCGAGCAGATCAATCACCTTACGGTCAAGCTGTTCCATGCAATGCCCTCCTTTCAAGAGGTGATGGCGATATTTAGACATATTATCATTATACGCCGTTTGCGGGGGTTTTAAAAGGGGACGCGCGCCTTTTCCGGGGATGCCGCTGTAGGCGGGCTTTCGAGCCGCGCCGTCCAAAAAACAAAAAAGACACCCGAAGGGCGGGGCTCCGCAAGGATGTAGAAAGCGGGCAGGCCATATTCGACCTGTCCGCTTTGCTATTTGAAAGTATATAACCCACTATGACACTTTCAGGGAAAGTGCCCGTGGGACGGCACGATAAATGGGAAGTTTTACGCAACATCTATTGCAACACTTTCCTTGGTATCCCAATAAACTAATTCTACTTTTCCTTTTAATTCATTTATCTCCTTTTGAAATTCCTCCGGTAGCTCTTTTATATCATTGCTATAATTATAATCTTTGCCAATTTTTGCCCGTGATAATTTACTGAGCAGACATCTTTTACTACTGCTTATGATTATCACGCACCTGTTATTCGTTAAAATATCAATTAAATTTTCACGCAGATTGTCGTAATCCCATTCTTCCGCAAAATAGTGCTGGTGCCACTGATCATATGTTAATCTAAATTCCCCGCTCTCTTCCAAATCAATATATAATGGATATTTAGAACTTGGATTGAGCACTGTAATACAAATATCATGTTCATCCAAGTATTCGTATTCCTTATCTGTATCTGAGGTATGAATTTCATATTGACAGTTCATTTTTTCTAATAATAAACATATCTCTTGCTTTTTGATGGTTGGATTCACTTCGATATAATTTTCCATTGATATGCCTCTCTTTAAAATCGGTATTTTTCACCCTTTTTATTATACAGAAGCACCCGCCGAAAAGCAAGCTGCCTCTCAGCGGGTGTTACTTCTTTACGGCGTGCACCCCAAAGGGTGTCTTTTTCTATGGAGCGGATGACGAGGCTCGAACTCGCAATCATACCCCGCAAAAGCTGCGCTTT
>URFQ01000033.1 GCA_900547195.1 uncultured Butyricicoccus sp. | reverse complement strand
GATGAGCGTGCACTCCATGCCGGGGGCAAGCAGGGCAATGACACCAGCTTAAGCTTGGAGATTTGCGAGAGCGGTGACCGTGAGCAGACGCTGCGGAATGCAGTCAACGTTACAGCCGGCCTGCTCCAGGACCGTGACTGGGGAGTGGACAAGCTCCGGCAGCACCATGACTGGAGCGGCAAAAACTGTCCGCGCATCCTGCGGGACACCGGTCGATGGGACTGGTTCGTGGGTGAGGTGGAAAAAGCACTGAAAGGGGAGGACGAAATGACGATTTATAAAACCTACGAAGACTGCCCGGAGTGGGCGAAGCCCACGGTGAGCAAGCTGGTGCGGCTCGGACTGCTCAAGGGCGACGAGAACCAGCACTTGGATCTGGAGCATAACATGCTGCGCGGGCTGGTCATCAATGACCGCGCCGGGCTGTATAAGTAAAGACAGGCAAAGAGAATCCCCCAACTGGCTGCGTGGCTGGTTGGGGGATGTTTGATTTTATGGGTTATTCGTCCGCCGCCTGCATGATCAGGCGCTCGACGAACTCAGATGCGCTGATTCCAAGCTTCGTGGCCTCGCGCTTCGCGCGCTGGGCGGCCGCCGTGCTGAGCGAATAGGAGACGGCCTGTTTAGTTCCGTCCCCCTGAGACGGTTCTCCGAAAAGCGCGGCATACTCGTCTGCGCTGAGGTGTTCCTCAGCCCATCTGCGCGCCTGCTCGTAACTTAGCGGCACGATGGCTGAGCCGCCCGCCCATCCGTTTGCGCCTAGAGCGGCGTATTTGGAAGCCGCGCCGCCACTTCCGTTAAGAAAATACTCCCCGCTTCGTTTGCGGTACAGCTGCTCGGTCACAGCTTTATCGCCGCCGCAGAGATCGCGGAATTCCGCGATCTCCTTTGCAGTCGAGGTGTCGTACAGCTTGCCACGAATGATTTTTTTCATGACTTTTCCTTCTCTCTCGATGTTAATCTTTTCTCTGTTCTTTACTGTAATTACATTATATCATATACTATATATAAAGTCAACATAAAAAGCTAATTTTATATAAAGTATTTTTGAGAGAATCAAAACAACGCCTTCAGGCTGATGAGGGGTTGTCTGACAAGAAAGAACTCACATTATTCGACAACTCCAACACGCATATTTACCATATTCGACAAACTTGTGCAGAATTACCCAATTTCCTTCTGCACCCATAAGGCTCTATGTAAATACTTCCAAAATGAATCCGTGCTTCGTAGGCGATACGAATGCATAGGTATAATATTCCTTTAGAGAAAAGGAGGAATCAGACCTATGTCGTTCACAAACACGCTCGCACGCGAACTATATTACGCGCGCACCAAAGCCGGCTATTCATTGATCCAAGTCGCCAACGCGGTTGGAATTTCCCTGCGATGGTATCAGTACCTCGAAAAGGGCGGGCATATGCCCAGCGCAGAGGTTTTGCTTCAGCTCATGATTCTGCTTGGAATTGAAGCTACCGATTTCCGGGCAACGCTTGGAAAAACAGGAATGTATTTTTATGGTCCGGTTGAACAGCATCTGTATTCCCCTGAGACCGGCAATTACGTGACATATGGTATCCGGGTTTCGTCTGAGGGCGGCGAAAGCTTGCTGTTAAATGATGTATCCTGCGACCGCATATTCGCCGAAGCGCTCGCTGCGCGCTGCACACAATTGCAGGTCAGCCCTGCGCAGCTTTATGATGTTGTGTTGGATGTGTTGGAATAAAAGAACCCCCCCCCGCCTCGTCTGGTCACGAAGCGGGGGCTTCTTAAGAAAAATATATAAGATTAAATATCCCATTCGTAGGTCATAATCAGAACATCATCAGCCGCCTGCCCAAGCCTTGCATAATCATGCGCTTCATACAGCAGACCGCGCTGCTCAGCAGAGGTCTTTGGCGCCAGCGCGGCCATGACGATAAAGCCGTGCTTCCCCAGTTCACATCGCAGCATGGCGACAAAATCCGCATAGCGCTCACGATCCGCAGATGGGATATATTCGAAATCCACATCCACGCCGCCGTAGCCGCGCTTTGTCATATAGTCGATCAGGTTCTGCGTCAGACGCTGCTGCGCGGCCGGATCGTTCAGGATCTGGCTGGCGCGCTCCCCTGAAAAGGTGCCGTCTTCGGCGAGCGTCGTCAGCACCATGAGCGGGATTGCACCAAACTCCCGTGCGGCTTCGGGCAGGTTCTTGTCATCGATGTACGTGATGCTGCCATCCGGCTGCGCGCCAAAGGAAAAGACCGACAGATAAGTTAAATAGGGAAGGGTTTTGCGCAGTACCGACAGATCAATGTTTGGATAAGCGTAGCCGTTGACGGCAAACGCGCCTTTTTTTGTGCCGTCATAGTCGATGACCAGCTGCTGCCCTGGGAAAATGCTGTCGTTGCCGCCAAGTTGAGGGTTGTTCTGCCAGATTTGGTATACGGTAGTGCCGAGTTTTGTGGCAATTGTGCCGAGCGTATCCCCCTGCTGTACGGTATATACCCGTTTGGGAAACTGGATTACAAGCGTCTGGCCGGGAGTCAGGCGCGCGGGTTCATGCAATTCGTTGTCCGTGACGATGCGCTGCATGGGCACATCATATTGCCGGGCGATGTTATAGACGGTATCGCCTGGTTTTACTACATGGATTGTCATAGGGTTCCCACCTTTCTCGGTGCATTCTATGCATCCCAGACGCTTTTTGTGCAAAAAATTTCGTAGGGATTCAACGCTTTGCAAACGGGGCGGGGTATGATAGAATAAAAGCGATTCCGCACGGAAAAACACCCTGTGGGGCTCGAAAGCATAAAAGGAGAATCCTATCATGGCAGATATTTTACAGCATCTCAAAGACCGCCACGAGCATGGCCGGTATCATCAAATGCACGGCCTCAAGATCCTGTCGCTGGCAGACGGGTATGCCGAAGTGCTCATGCCCGCAAGCCCGGACATCCTGAATCCGCTCGGCAATGTGCACGGCGGCGCAATTTATACGCTATGCGACGTTGCCGCAGGCACGGCGGCCGCTTCGCGCGGCCGCGCGGGCGTGACGCTGTCAAGCGCGATGAGCTACCTGCGGCCAGGGCACGCGGGCGAGGATCTGCTTGCGCGCACCTGCGAACTAAAGAGCGGGCGCACGACCGCCGTATACAGCGTGGACGTCTATCAGGGCGACCGCCTGATCGCAAACGGGCAGTTCACTATGTACTACACCGGCGAAACCATCGAAGTGCAATGACGGACGCAATCTGTATGCCGCTGCTCGGTTGGTTTGCGGAAAACAAGCGGGACTTGCCATGGCGGCGCGACCGGGACGCTTACCATGTATGGCTGAGCGAAATCATGCTCCAGCAGACGCGCGTGGAAGCGGTGATCCCGTATTATGAACGTTTTCTCGCCGCCTGTCCGACCGTCCGCCATCTCGCGGCTCTGGAGGAGCAGCGCCTCATGAAGCTGTGGGAAGGGCTGGGGTACTACAGCCGCGCGCGCAATCTGCACAAGGCCGCGCGCGTAGTCTGCGAGCAGTATGGCGGTGCGTTTCCGGCCGCGTATGCGGCGCTGCGCGGCCTGCCCGGCGTTGGCGACTATACCGCGGGCGCGGTCGGTTCGATCGCGTTCGGGCTTCCTGTCCCGGCTGTGGACGGCAATGTGCTGCGCGTCATTGCGCGCCTGACCGACGATCATCGCCCCATCGACGATGCGAAAGTGAAAAAGGATATCACCGCCGCCGTGCAGGCGATCCTGCCCGCGAGCCGCAGCGGGGACTTTAATCAGGCGCTCATGGAGCTGGGCGCGACCGTCTGCCCGCCAAACGGCGCGCCAAAATGCGCGGATTGCCCGGTGGCACCCTGGTGCAAAGGCCGCCGGGAGGGCACTGCGCTGGTGTTGCCTGTGCGCACGCCAAAGAAAAAGCGGCGCGTGGAGCGGCGTACCGTGCTGGTGCTGCGACAGGGCGAGCGGGTTGGGCTGTGCCGCCGCCCCGACGAAGGGCTGCTTGCCGGGCTGTGGGAGCTGCCCGCCTATGAAGGGGCGCTTGCGCCGGAAGACGTGCGCGCAAGGCTTGCGCAGGACGGTTTCGAGGTACGTGAAGTGCTGTCCCTGCGTCCCGCGAAACATATTTTTTCGCATATCGAATGGCACATGACTGGCTATTACGTGGAGCTGGACGCGCCGAAAGACGGGTTTGTATGGGCAACGCCCGCCGAACTGCACGGGGAATATGCGCTGCCGTCCGCGTTCCGTGCGTTCCGCGCGGTCATCGAAGGAGGGGGAGAACATGGAATATGAAGTGGTGCGCCATCCGTTCGGCCCACTGTTTGACGCGCATTCCAGAGTGCTTATCCTGGGGTCGATTCCCAGCCCCAAATCGCGGGAAGTGAATTTTTTCTACGGCCATCCGCAAAACCGTTTTTGGCCGGTGCTGGCCGCGGTGCTTGGGGAGCCGAAGCCCGAATCCATCGAGGAAAAGCGCGCCATGGCGCTCCGCCACGGCATTGCCATGTGGGATACGCTGGCCTCGTGCGAGATCCGAGGCGCATCGGACGCCGCCATCCGCAATCCGGTGCCGAATGATATTGCGTCCCTGCTGGAAAAGACGCAGATCCGCGCGGTGTTCTGCACGGGCGCGGCCTCGCATAAGCTCTATACCAGACTGTGCCAGCCACAGACCGGCCTGCCGGCGGAGAAGCTGCCCTCGACCAGCCCGGCGAACGCCGCATGGTCGTTTGCGCGGCTGGTGGAAGCCTACCGCGTGATAGCGGATGCGCTGAAAACACATGTTGTGGTTGACTAACCGCGCGCGGGCACGCTATCATGGGTATACCCATGAGGGAGTAGTACGCGCAAATCGCGTGATCCGTCAACATACTGGCCGCGCGCCTGGCGGATCTTAATGGACGAGACTCATGTATGGCGGGATTTTCCTGCTGTACGTGCGTCTTTTTTTATTGCCCGGGGGCATATGTTAGCGATATGGAGGAACTGGTTATGGGATTTTGGGAAGTATTTCTGATTGCGGTCGGCCTGTCGATGGATGCGTTCGCGGTGTCGGTCGGCAAAGGGCTGGCCACGCCCAAGTATGAGCCAAAAGGCTCGCTCATCTGCGGGCTGTGGTTCGGGGGATTCCAGATGCTTATGCCGCTCATCGGCTGCTTTCTGGGGACGCAGTTTGCCGGGTATATTGAATCCATCGACCACTGGATTGCGTTTGTGCTGCTGGCGCTGATTGGCGGCAATATGATCCGCGAAGCGGCCGGCGGGGAAGAGGAGGACGTGGACAGCTCGTATGCGCCGCTGCGTATGCTGCCGCTCGCGGTGGCGACCGCGATTGATGCGCTGGCTGTGGGCGTGACGTTCGCGTTTCTCGGCACAGACATCTGGACGGCCGTGGCGATGATTGGCGCGACCACGTTTGTGCTGTCGGCAGCCGGCGTGCGCATTGGTTCGGCATTCGGCGAAAAATATGCGTCCCGCGCCGAGCTTGCGGGCGGCGCCCTGCTGATTTTTATGGGCGCGCGCATCCTTTTGAGTCATCTGGGGGTGCTGTAAGGGGAAAATCCCGGCCGGATTTCATACTATGCCGGACATGAAAGAATACAGCCCGCAGTGCGGGCGCATCCTATATGGTACAGTTTCCCGGCAAGTACATCCGCCGCCATAAACGGCCCTGGGCGAGGGGGCTGAAAAGGCGTGCCCTGTGCCGGGCCTTTGAAAATGGCCTGCCAAAAGCAGATTGTATTGATCTGGTATGGGTGGGCCTTTTCAAAACTCTTTTTGTGAAAAAAGTCACGCACATGCCGTGGCTTTTTTTAATATGGAACGCGCGTTGCGGCGCGAAGAACTTTTTCGACAGGCTGGGGACAAAAATTCTCCCGTAAAATTGCTGGAAATGCGCAGGAATACTTGAAAAAACGACAAAAATGTTGTAAAATTTTTAACGTATTCTTAACAGTTCCGTATTTTACGGGGGAAAAGGAGATCTATCCATATGAGCGGTACCTTTTGGGCGGTTTTGCCGCCTGTCATCGCGATCGCGCTGGCGCTGCTGACCAAGGAGGTTTATTCCTCCCTGTTTATCGGCATTTTTGTCGGCGCCCTGATGTTCACCGGGCTAAACCCGCTGGCGGCGACCGAAACCACGTTCGCCTTGATGAGCGAGAGGGTTTCGGGCAACATGAGCATCATCCTGTTTTTGGTCATGCTGGGCATCCTCGTCTCGCTGATCACCAAGTCGGGCGCGTCCCGCGCCTATGGCGAATGGGCAACCCGGCGCATCAAATCCCGCCGCGGCGCGTCGTTTGCCACGTCGGCGCTCGGCGCACTCATCTTTGTGGACGATTACTTCAACTGCCTGACCGTCGGCACGGTCATGCGCCCTATTACGGACCGGCAGAAGATCACCCGCGCTAAGCTCGCGTACATTATCGACGCGACTGCCGCGCCGGTATGCATCATTGCGCCGATTTCGTCGTGGGCAGCCGCGGTTTCATCGTCGCTGCCGGAGGATGCGCACATCAATGGCTTTTCGCTGTTTTTGCAGACCATCCCATTTAACCTGTACGCGCTGCTGACGCTGGCGTTTCTCATTTGGGTGTCCGCGGCCAATATTGATTTCTTTGCCATGAGCAAATACAATCAGGAAGTGAAAAAGAGCGGCAAGATTGATTCGACGGGTGAAGAGGCGACCGTGATTGTCGGCGCAGGCCAGGTCAAGGATCTGATTGTCCCAATCCTGTTCCTGATTGCCACCTGCATTCTTGCAATGTATTATAACGGGGGCGGTTTTGCGGGCGCAAGCGTGATCGACGCCTTTGCAAACTGCACCGCAGCGGATGCGCTGGTACTCGGTTCATTTGCAACCCTGATTTTCACCTTCCTGATGTACATCCCGCGCGGTATCCTGAATTTCGGCCAGTTCTGCGAGGCGTTTACCGAGGGGTTTAAGGCCATGGTGCCCGCCATCTTTATCCTGACGCTGGCGTGGACGTTGTCCGGCATCTGCTCGGAGGACTATCTCAACCTGCGCGGCTTTGTCGCTGCATATATCAACGCGGACGCGGCCATCGGGATGTTTATGCCCGCGATTTTCTTCGTAATTGCGCTCGGCATTGCGTTTGCAACCGGCACGTCGTGGGGGACCTTCGGCATCCTGATCCCGGTGGCATTTTCGATCTTCCCGGACGCGAATACCATCAACATGCTGACCATCACGGTTGCGGCTTGTCTGGCGGGCGCGGTCTGCGGCGACCACATCTCCCCGATTTCGGACACCACGATTCTGGCGTCTGCGGGCGCACAATGCAAGCATCTGGATCACGTATCCACCCAGATCCCGTATGCGCTGACGGTTGCGGTCATCAGTTTTGTCGGCTATCTGGCTGCCGGCATCACTGGCAGCGGCTGGGTCGGCCTTGGGGTGGGTGCGGCTCTGCTGGCTGTATTCGCGGTCTATATGACCCGCAAGTGCAAGGCACAGGGCGAATAACTGAGTCCTTTAAAAGGGCCTGTTGCAAAATAGAATTTTGAAAAAATTACATTGATAAAAAGTTCTGGAGAATTGCTTAATACGGCAATTCTCCAGAACTTTTTTGATGTGTCGATTTTCTGTTTTGGCCTGGAAACTGCATTTTGCAACAGGCCCTTTTGCTTGCTATTTTATCACTTGTGATACAGCTTTTTGGTCTGGTGCGTGGGCGAGCACGTCAGGTTCATGCCGAGCTTTTTGAACACTCCGTCATCCACCTGCGCGAGGATGACCGACGAATGCACCTCGCAGCTTTTCAGCCTTCCAAGCTGCTGCATGGCGAGGTCGGCCGCCGGGTTGGTCGCCGCCGAGATGGACAGCGCAATGAGGACTTCGTCGGTATGCAGGCGCGGATTATGGTTGCCAAGGCCGTGGGTCTTGAGACGCTGGATGGGCTCGATGATGAGCGGCGGCAGCAGATGCAGCTCGTCCGGCAGGCCGGCAAGCTGTTTGAGTGCGTTCAGCAGGGCGGCCGCGGATGCGCCAAGCAGGGAAGAGGTTTTGCCGGTGACGATCTGGCCATCCGGCAATTCGATGGCTGCCGCCGGGTTGCCGGTCTCTTCAGCGAGCGCATCGGCCACAGCGATGACCGGACGGTTTTCCGGCGTGATCTTGGCCTGGTTCATCAGCAGCTCGATCTTGTGCACGCAGGTTTCTTCGGCACGGCCCATGCGCACATCGCAGCGCGCCTGATAGTAGCGGCGGATGATCTCCTGACAGGAGGCCTCGCGGCAGGCATCGTCGTCGATGATGCAGTTGCCCGCCATATTGACGCCCATGTCGGTCGGGGAATGGTACGGGCTTTCGCCGGCAATTTTCTCAAAAATCGCGTTGACCACCGGGAAAATCTCGACGTCGCGGTTGTAGTTGACTGTCGTGACGCCGTAGGTCTCCAGATGGAACGGGTCGATCATGTTTACGTCGTTCAGGTCCGCGGTTGCCGCTTCATAGGCGAGGTTAACCGGATGCTTGAGCGGCAGGTTCCAGATCGGGAAGGTCTCAAACTTGGCGTAGCCTGCGGATACGCCGCGCTTGTATTCGTGGTAGAGCTGGCTGAGACAGGTGGCCATCTTGCCCGAACCGGGGCCGGGCGCGGTGATGACCACGAGCGGGCGGGAGGTTTCGATGTATTCGTTGCGGCCATAGCCCTCGTCGGAGACAATCAGCGGCACGTTGCTCGGATACCCGGCGATCGGGTAATGGGTGTAAACGCGCACGCCGAGCGCGGTCAGACGCTTTTTGAAGGCGTCGGCCGCAGCCTGCCCGGCATACTGGGTGATGGCCACGCTGCCGACGTACAGGCCAATGCCCCGGAATGCATCAATCAGGCGCAGCACGTCCATGTCGTAGGTGATGCCGATGTCGGCGCGCACTTTGTTCTTTTCAATATCGCCCGCCGAAATGACGATGACGATTTCGGCGTCGTCCTTCAGTTGGGTCAGCATGCGCACTTTGCTGTCTGGGGCAAAGCCCGGCAGCACACGGGAGGCGTGGAAATCGTCGAACAGCTTGCCGCCGAACTCAAGGTACAGCTTGCCGCCGAACTTTGCAATGCGCTCTTTGATGTGCGTGGACTGCATGGCAAGGTATTTGTCATTATCAAAACCAGTTTTTCTCATAATCTTCCCCCTGCATTTCGTAAATTTATTCATACAGTCTATTGTAATGAAATTTCCGGCATATTACAATGACTCGGGCAAAATTTCTGCGCATTTCCACAGATTTCGTAAGACATGACAAAAGCCGCCCCCAACCGGAAGCGGCTCTTGCGCAAGAAATAAAGAGATAGAGAAAGAACGAATCCATGAAGTATTTTTCTGTCCTTCGAGTATTATTATACAGATTCCGGTCGTTTCCCGCTACTTTAATCTTGCGTCATTTGAAGGAAATCCGCCCAGGGAAAACGACTTTTCCCACGGGCGGGTTTTCATATCTTGTGAATGGGGATTTTAGCGTTTGCCGTAATCGGGGTGTGTGGGCATGAACCAGCCTTCGTGGTCGGTGTGGAGCAGGCGCTCGGCGCGCTCGGAGAGCGGCGCGCCCATATATTCCTGATACAGCGCGTCGACCGCCGGGTTTTCATGCGAGAAACGCACATCGGCGGTGCGGTCGAGGCCGTACAGCACCTGCCCGCGCTTAAGCGCACATTCTTCGCCGTCGTGGATGGGCTGTCCGCCGCCGCCCGCGCAGCCGCCGCGGCAGGCCATGACTTCAACAAAATCATAGTGCACCTCGCCCGCGAGGATGGCCTTGCACAGCGCGCGCGCATTGCCAAGCCCGCTCGCCACCGCGACGCGAACCGGCGTGCCCTTGAGGTCGAAGGTTGCTTCGCGCCAGCCGCAGCCAAGCGTGTGCAGGCCGAGGACGTCGTCGTTCATGACCTCGCGCACGTCGTGAAACGCATCGACCGAGGGGTTGCGGCCCGCGACGAGGTAGTACGCCGAACGCAGCGCGGCTTCCATTACGCCGCCGGTCGCGCCGAAGATCACGCCCGCGCCCGATCCTTCGCCAAGTGGGGAATCGCACGGCTCGTCCGGCAGGGAAGCCGGGTCGAGATGCTCGGCGCGCAGCATGCGCGTGATTTCACGCACGGTGAGCACCAGGTCGACGTCCTGCCCGTAGGCCTCGTCCTTCATGGTCGGCAGGTCGCATTCGGCTTTCTTCGCCAGGCACGGCATCACCGACACGCTGAAAATCTTGCCCGGGTCAATGCCCATCTTTTCCGCAAACCAGGTTTTGGTGACTGCGCCGAACATCTGCTGCGGGGATTTGGCGGTGGAAAGCTGCGGTACGAGCTCAGGATACTGCGACTTCAGGAAGCGCACCCAGCCCGGGCAGCACGAAGTGAACATCGGGTATTTTTCCAGCCGGCCGCTGCCAAAGCGCTCCAAAAATTCCGAGCCTTCCTCCATAATGGTCAGGTCGGCCGAGAAGGCGGTGTCAAAGACATAGCGGAAGCCCATGCGGCGCAGGGCGGCAGCCAGTTTGCCGATGGTCGCCTGCTCGGGCGGCAGGCCGAAGGCCTCGCCCCACGCGGTGCGCACGGCGGGCGCAATCTGCACGACCGTGACCTTGTCCGGGTCACTGAGCGCCGCGAAGGCGCGGCCGGTGTCGTCGCGCTCGCGCAGCGCGCCCACCGGGCAGTGCGTGATGCACTGGCCGCACAGCGCGCAGTCGGCGTCCTTGATGCGGCGGTTGAGCGAAACGTCGATGGTCGAGCGGCTGCCCGAGCTGGTCAGCTCCCAGATGCCAAGGCTCTGCACCTTGTCGCAAATCTGCACGCAGCGCATGCACTTGATGCACTTTTTGGCGTCGCGGTAGAGGGGGAAGGTGGTGGTCCACAGGCTTTTGACGCCGTGCGGCAAATCCTCTTCGTAGGGGTTCGCCAAAATGCCGAGGTCATTTGCAAGAGCCTGCAATTTGCAGTTGCCCGAGCGCACGCAGGTCGCGCAGTGGCAATCGTGCTGCGAGAGGATCAGTTCCACGTTTACGCGGCGGGTTTCCCGCGCGCGGGGCGAGTTGGTGTGGATGACCATGCCCTCCTGCACCGGGTTGTTGCACGAGGGCACCATGCGCTGTTCGCCCTCGACCTCGACGCAGCATACGCGGCATGCGCCGATTTCGTTTAAGTCCTTTAAGTAGCAAAGCGAGGGGATCGAAATGCCCGCGCTTTCGGCGGCCTGTTTAATCGTCGTGCCGTTCGCCACGCGTACCGGGATGCCGTCAATTGTTGCGTTTACCATTTTTCCTGTCTCCCTCCCTTAAAGTTGCCGTAGCCGAAGTGGTCGCACCGCAGGCAGCGGGACGCCTCCTGCATGGCCTCGTTTTCAGTCATGCCGAGCGTGGCGAGCGCAAAGTCGCAGGCGCGCTCGCAGGCCGGGCGGCTGCCCGGGTTGGCGCGGCCGCAGGCCGGCGTGGTGGACAGGCGCGCGGGCGGGATATCCACATCGACCTTAATTTCATGCGCAAAGCCGAGGAAGTTGTCGATGTTCGCCGCCGCGACCTTACCCGCCTGAATGGCGCGGATGACGGTCGCCGGGCCGGTCACCGCGTCGCCGCCGGCAAAGACGTTGGGCTTGCCCTTGACGAACGAATCGGGCAGCGCCGAGATCGCGCCGCGCAGGGTTGGGATACCGGCCTCTTCAAACGCGCCCGAGTCGATGCCCTGCCCGATGGCGACAATCACGATGTCGCACGGGGTGACAAGATCGGACTCGCCGTTATTCTGCGGGCGCGGGCGGCCGTCCTTGCCGACCGGGCCGATCATCTGCGGGCGGGTGACGATGGCGGCCACATGGCCGTTTTCGTCCGCCTGGATGGAAACCGGCGCCTGCAGCGGCATGATTTCGCAGCCCTCTGCGGCGGCGTCTTCGATTTCCTCGCGCAGCGCGGTCATGTCCTCCACGCGGCGGCGGTACATACAGGTGACCGAAGCCGCGCCCAGACGTCTCGCGGTACGGGTCGCGTCCATGGACACATTGCCGCCGCCGATGACGACGACGCGCTTGCCGGAAAAGTCCGGATGGCGGCCGTCACCCATGTCGCGCAGCAGCTCGACCGCGCTCATCACGCCCTCGCTGTCCTCGCCGGGGATGCCGATTTTTTTGTCGTTATGCGCGCCAATGGAGATGTAAACCGCGTCAAATTCGTTTTCAATCTGCTCAAACTGCACGTCTTTGCCGATGGAAACGCCCATGTGGACTTCGACGCCGGTGGACAGGATGCAGTCGATGTCGCGGTCGAGGATTTCGGGCGGCAGGCGGTAATCTGGGATGCCGTAGCGCAGCATGCCGCCGAGCTTTTGGAGTTTATCGTACACGACGACCTGGTGCCCCATCAGGCTGAGATAGTAGGCCGCGGACAGGCCGCCCGGGCCGCCGCCGATGACGGCGACGCGCTTGCCTGTGGCTTCCGCGCACTGCGGCGCAGGCACCACGCCGGCCTGCTCGACCGCGTAGCGCTTGAGGCCGCAGATGTTGATGGCATTATCCACCATGCTGCGGCGGCAGCGCGCTTCGCACGGATGCTCGCAGACAAACGCACAGGCGGACGGGAAGGGGTTGTCCTTGCGGATGAGGCGCACCGCGTCGGCATACCGCTTTTCGCTGACGAGCGCAATGTAGCCCGGGATGTCGACGTGCGCCGGGCACATGGAGACGCACGGCACCGGCTGGGTCAGCCCGGTAATACAGCGGTGGTTAACAATGTGTTCGACATAGTCTTCGCGAAAGCCCTGCACGCCGCGCAGCACCATGGCCGCCGCTTCAAACCCGATCGCGCAGTCGGCCGAGTCGGCGATGACGCGCGCGGTTTTCTCGATGAGAGCCAGCGTGTCGAGGTCCGCTTCGTCGTCCAGAACCCGTTCCAAAAGCGTGGCCAGCTGGCCGAGGCCGATGCGGCAGGGCACGCATTTGCCGCAGGTCTGCGCATGGCACAGCCTGAGGAAAGACAGTGCCATGTCCACCGGGCAAAGGCCCGGGGGGCTGGCCGCGATGCGGTGTTCCACGTCCCGGTACAGGCCTTCGATGACGGTCTGCGCCTTGCTGGGCGTTTCAATGTACAATCTGCTCATGTTTTCGTTCCCTCCTAGCGGGCGGGTCTCCCGAGGCCCGCGGTGTTTGCACGCGCGGCGAAAACATTTTAACAGCTTGATAGCTGGATGCCTGCCGCCGCACGACTTGATCACCTCTTTATTCTTTTGATGGTAAAAGACCGGCGCAGAAAAGTCAAACCAAGAAACTTCGGCATAAAATCACAAAAAGCAAAATGTTTTGCACGCAATATCACAAAAAGATATCCGAAAAATGCTCAAAAGCCCGAAAAATTAAAAAATCAATAAAAATGCGCAAAAATGCAATTTTGTGCAACAATACAGTGTCAGATTCTTAACAAAGTTGCGGAAATCTGAGATGCGGCAAAGTTTATCGAACGGCCAAAAAATTTGTTTTCCCAAAGCTTTGGGCGGATGACAAAAAACGCGGCGTCTGGTATAATCAAATAAAAATCAGGCTGGATGAGGTGACGCAATGCGCAAAAAAGAATGGATGCAGGAGGAAAGCACGGAGGAGCGGATCTTGGACGCAGCGTTTGACGTCCTGCAGGAACGCACCATGAGCGGGGTGCGTATGGCGCTGGTGGCTGAGCGCGCCGGGCTGTTTCAATCAAACATTCACTATTACTACAAATCCAAACATGAACTGCTGCTCGCCGTGCAGAAAAAGGTATTGCGGCACTGCATTGAGCTGCGCCGGGCGCTCGGCGGCGCGGAAAGCACGCTCGAAGAGCAGCTGGAGGCGTTCTGGGGGCAGAAAAAGAACTTTATTCGGGAAGAACCGAAATACGATTATGCCGAGATCGATTTCTGGGCGCAGTCGCGTGTGGACGAGGCGATGCGCGCGGAGGTATGCGCATCGTTTCAAAACTGGCGGCAGGAGATCGAGGCCATGCTGGCGCGGTTCGCCGGCCACCTGTCCGAAGGAAAGCGGAAGATGCTGGCAGCGGTGATGGTTTCCATGATGGAGGGCGCGAGTATGCAGTACCTGCTGCAGCCCGATGCGTTTGATCTGGATGAATATTTTGCCTACTGCACGGAACTGGTGTTAAAGGAGACGGGAAGATGAAAGTCGTAGAGACCATTCATGCGGTCGGGCATGTGCTGTGCCATGACCTGACCCAAATCATCCCCGGAGAGTTTAAGGGCGCGCGCTTCCAAAAAGGCCACATTGTGACCGAGGAGGACGTGCCCGTCCTGCTTTCCATGGGGAAAGAGCATCTCTATGTGTGGGAAAAGCCGGAAGGCTTCCTGCACGAAGACGAGGGCGCGGAGCGGCTGGCGGCTTTGTGTGAAAACGAGCACATGACCCGCGGCGCGGCCCGCGAGGGCAAGATTGAGCTGTTTGCGGCGTGTGACGGCCTGTTTCAGGTGCGCGCGGATGCGCTGCGGCGGGTCAATAGCCTCGGTGAGCTGATGATTGCCACACGGCATGGCGGCACGCCGGTAAAGCGGGGCGACAAGCTGCTTGGCACGCGCGTGATCCCGCTGATCATCGACGGGAAAAAGCTGGACGCGGCCGCGCGCGCCGCGGGCGGCCAGCCGCTGACCGCTTTGCTGCCGTACCGCCACAAAAAGGCAGGCATTGTGGTCACGGGCAGCGAGGTCGAAAAGGGTCTGATCGAGGACAAATTTACACCGGTTGTGCGCGGCAAGCTGGCTGAATTCGGCGCGGAGATCGTCGGCGAGACCATGGTCGGGGACGACCCCGCGCGCGGCACGGAAGCCATTTTGCAGCTTATCCGGCAGGGCGCGGAGCTGGTGGTGTGTACGGGCGGCATGAGCGTGGACCCGGACGACAAAACGCCGCTCGCCATCAAAAACACGGGGGCGGAGATCGTTACCTACGGCGCGCCGGTGCTGCCGGGCGCAATGTTCCTGCTCGCGTATTATGGTGCGCGCCACGTGCCGGTGTGCGGCCTGCCGGGGTGCGTCATGTATGCAAAACGCACCATTTTTGATTTGGTTCTGCCGCACCTCATGGCCGATGACCCGGTATCGGCCGATATGCTGGCCGGGTACGGCGAGGGCGGCCTGTGCCTGAATTGCCCGGCGTGTACGTACCCGAACTGCGGGTTCGGAAAGGGGCGCTGACGGTTGGGAAAGATTATCGCTGTGTGCATGAGCGAGACGCGCGGCACCGAAAAGAAAAACATCGGCAGGGCCTATCTCAAAGAGGACTGGGGACTGGAGGGCGACGCGCACGCCGGGCATTGGCATCGTCAGGTGAGCCTGTTAAGCTATGATAAGGTCGAGGAATTTAACGCGCGCGGCGCGGGCGTGACCGACGGCGCGTTCGGGGAAAACCTGCTCGTCGCGGGCATCGATTTTCCCAACCTGCCGGTCGGTACGCGGCTCATGTGCGGAGAAGCTGTGCTCGAGGTCACTCAGATTGGCAAGGAATGTCACCACGGCTGCGCCATCCGGCAGCGCGTGGGCGACTGCATCATGCCGCGCGAGGGCGTGTTTGCCCGCGTGCTGCGCGGCGGTACGGTCGAGACCGGCATGGACATGCAGCTTTGTTATAAAGTAGGCATCCTGACCGCGAGCGACAAGGGCGCGGCGGGCGCGCGCGAGGACAGGAGCGGCCCGCTGATTGCGCAGCTGCTGCCCCGAGGGTATTTTGAAGGCTGCCGCGTGGTCGTGCCCGACGATCAAAAGGCGATTGAGGGCACGCTGCGCCGCCTGTGCGACGAGGAGCGCTGCGACCTCGTGCTCACGACCGGCGGCACGGGCTTCGCCCCGCGCGACGTGACCCCGGAGGCCACGCTTGCGGTGGCCGACCGGAACGCTCCGGGCATCGCGGAAGCCATCCGCGCGGAGAGCAGGAAGATCACGCCCCGCGCCATGCTCAGCCGTGGGGTGAGTGTCATCCGCGGGCGGACGCTCATCGTCAACCTGCCGGGCAGCCCCAAGGCGGTTGAAGAAAGCATGGCCGTGTTCATGGACACCGTCGGGCATGGGCTGAACCTGTTGCATGAGACCGACGGCGAGTGCGCCGCAAAGTGAATAGACGGCAAAAGGCCGGCGCACATGCGCCGGCCTTTTGTCGTTTGTTTTGCTTTATGAAAAGGAGAAAGATATGAGCAAATTGAAATCACCTTCGCGCGGCATGCGCGTGATTTGTTACATGGATTCGTGGAACGTGCGGCTGATGACCTCTTCCTGCTGCTCGCGGGTCAGGCGGTTGAAGTTGACCGCATAGCCGGACACACGGATGGTCAGGGTCGGGTACTTTTCCGGGTGCTCCATGGCGTCGAGTAGGGTGTCGCGGTTCATGACGTTGACGTTCAGATGATGCGCGCCCTGCGCGAAGTACCCGTCCAGAATGGCGACGAGATTGCTTTCGCGCTGTTCCTCGGTTTTGCCAAGCGCGTCCGGGACGATCGAGAACGTGTTCGACACACCGTCCTGACAAACATCGCGGTAAGGGATTTTGGCGACCGAGTTAAGGGACGCGAGCGCGCCGTTCAGGTCGCGGCAGTGCATCGGGTTTGCGCCCGGGGCGAGCGGCTCGCCCGCCTTGCGGCCGTCTGGGGTCGTGCCGGTCTTTTTGCCGTACATGACATTCGACGTGATGGTCAGCGCGGACAAGGTGTGCTTTGCGCCGCGGTAGAACGGGTGCTTTTTCAGCTCGGACGAGAACTTGCGGACAATGTAAACCGCCTCGTCGTCGGCGCGGTCATCGTCGTTGCCGTACTTCGGGAAATCGCCGATGGTCTCAAAGTCGATTGCCAGCCCCTGCTCGTTGCGAATGGGCTTGACGGTAGCGTACTTGATGGCGCTCAGCGAATCGGTGGCCACCGACAGGCCCGCAATGCCGTAAGCGGTCAGGCGCTCGACTTTGGTGTCATGCAGCGCCATTTGGCTGGCCTCGTAGGCGTATTTATCGTGCATGAAATGGATGATATTCAGGGTGTCGGTATACAGCTCTGCGTTGTAGGCGAGCACCTTGTCGTAGTTAGCGCGCACCTTTTCGTAGTCCAGCACATCGTCCGTGATCGGATCGATGCCGGGCACGACGACCGTACCCTTTTTCTCGTCCACGCCGCCGTTGATGGCATAGAGCAGGCTCTTGGCCATGTTGCAGCGCGCGCCGAAGAACTGCATCTGCTTGCCGACCTGCATCGCGGACACACAGCAGGCAATCGCGTAATCGTCGCCGTAGATCGGGCGCATCACGTCGTCGTTCTCATACTGGATGGAGTCGGTCGCAATGGACATCTTGGCGCAGTATGCCTTGAATGCCTCGGGCAGATGCTCGCTCCATAGAACGGTCAGGTTGGGCTCGGGCGCGGTGCCGAGATTGGTCAGCGTGTGCAGGTAGCGGAACGAGTTCTTGGTGACGAGCGGCTTACCGTTCACGCCCACGCCGCCGATGGACTCGGTGACCCAGGTCGGGTCGCCGCCGAAGAGCTCGTTGTATTCCGGGGTGCGCAGGTGGCGCACCAGACGGAGCTTGATGATGAACTGATCGACCAGCTCCTGTGCGCCCTCTTCGTCGAGGATGCCAAGATCGAGGTCGCGCTGGATGAAGATGTCGAGGAAGGTCGAGGTGCGGCCGAGCGAGGTCGCTGCGCCGTTGTTCTCCTTGATGCCCGCGAGATAGCCCATGTACAGGAACTGCACGGCCTCCTGCGCGTTCTGCGCGGGAAGGGATAGATCCACACCGTAGCGCGCCGCCATGTTCTTGATTTCACCAAGCGCGCGGATCTGCATGGAGACCTCCTCGCGCAGGCGGATGCGCTCTTCATCCATCGGGCCGTCGATGGCGTCCAGGTCGGCCTTTTTGAAGGCGATCAGCCGGTCGATACCGTAGAGCGCAATGCGGCGGTAGTCGCCAATGATGCGGCCGCGGCCGTAAGCGTCCGGCAGACCGGTCAGCAGGCCGGCCGAGCGCGCCGCGCGGGTGCGCGCCGGATAGGCGTCGAACACGCCTTCGTTGTGAGTCTTGCGGTATTCGGAGAAATGGCGGTCAATTTCCGGGTTCAGGGCATAGCCGTACTGCTCGAGCGAGGACTTCGCCATACGCAGGCCGCCGTAGAGGTTCACAATGCGCTTGAGCGGCGCGTCGGTCTGGAGGCCCACGATGACCTCATTCTCCTTGTCGATATAGCCGGGCGCGAAGTTGTCGATGCCCGAAATAATGTCGGTCTCCACGTCGAGAACGCCCTTTTTCAGCTCCTCGAGCAGCAACGCCTCGCACTTCTCCCAGACCGCCCTGGTGCGGACGGTCGGGCCTGCGAGGAAGCCGTCGCCGCCCTCGTAGAGTGTGTAGTTCTTCTGAATAAAACTGCGAACGTCGATCTCGCGCTGCCAGTTGCCTGCGCGGAAGCCGTCCCACTGTGTGTACTGCATCATAACTGCATCAACCTCCAAAATCACGGAAAAATTCGGTTTGTAACTGCTTGCAAAGGGCTTTGTCCATTGCGGGCACGCCTTCGAGCGTATACGGGACGCCCAGCACGGCAAATTTGTTTTTGCCGAGCAGATGATAGGGCAGCAGCTCCACGCGCTCGACGTTCGGCAGCGTGTGAGCGTAGTCTCGCAGCTTTGCGAGATGCGCGCGGCTGTCGGTCAGCCCGGGCACGACCACGTGCCGCACCCACATCGGCGTGCCGCTCGCGCGCACGGCTTCGACGAAAGCCAGCGTGCCGTCCATCGGCAGGCCGGTCAGCGACCGGTAGGCTTCAGGGTCCCAATGCTTGACGTCGTACAGCACCAGATCGGTGTGCCGGAGGATGTCCGCATACCCGCCCAGCCCCGCGCCCGCGGTGTCGATGCAGGTGTGGATGCCGGCTTTGCGGCACAGCCGCAGCGTTTCGGCCAGAAATTCCGGCTGCATGAGCGGCTCGCCGCCCGAAAACGTCACCCCGCCGCCCGAGCGGGCAAAGTAGGGCTTAAAGCGGCAAAGCTTTTTGACCAGCGCCTCGGGCGTGGTTTCCTCGCCGCCCTGGCGGCTCCAGGTGTCCGGATTGTGGCAGTAGCGACAGCGCAGGCGGCAGCCCTGCAAAAAGACCACCGAGCGGATGCCCGGCCCATCGACCAGACCCATGGATTCGAAGGAATGCACAAACCCGGATACCATGGCGAACGCCCCTTTCTAAGTACAAAAAAACCTCTGGATGCATCCAGAGGACAAAAAGCCGACTGGACACAAAGCAGTTGCCCAGACGGTCGGCATTACAAAGCCATACTCCATGTGGTATACTCCACGTTCCGTCAGTCATATGGCTCGTTTCATTGGCTCCATCATAAGCGCCCGGGCGGGATTTGTCAATGGTTTTCGGCATGGAAATTTGTTTTTCGGCACCCTCACAAGAGAACGCCGGTTTTTTCCGGCGAAATTTCGGCAGGATGTGCAACGCATTGGCAAACACGCTTTGCGTAAGGCGGATTATTTTTGTCAAATAAAATTGTGCATATTGCTGTATTGAGATGGACAAAATAGGGATTCTGCTCAAATAAATCCGGAGAATTCGGAGAAAGTGAACGGAAACAAAACAAAGACTTGTGCAAACCGCCAAAAAAGAGTAAAATAATGAATAGGTTCGTTGTCTGATTTTGAAATAGGGGGGCTGCGTGTGTATTTGATTTTCCTTGCCGTATGGATTGTGCTCAATGGACGCCTTACGGCCGAGACCGTCCTGAGCGGCCTGCTGCTGTCCGCGGTGCTGTTCGGCTTCTGCTGCAAGTTCCTGGGGCATAGTGTCCGGCGGGAGCGGAAGCTTTACCGCCGCGCATTTTGGATGCTGCACTATATTGCCGTGCTGGTGTTCGAGATTGTTAAGGCCAATCTGGATGTGATGCGCATGATCCTCACCGCAAAATATCAGGTGGAGCCGTGCCTTGTGACGCTGCATATCCCGCTTCAGACCGACTGGGCGCGCGTGCTGCTGGCAAACTCCATTACGCTTACACCCGGCACCATCACGGTTTCCCTCTCGGGAGACCGCTATACCGTGCATTGCCTGGACAAGACGCTTGCAGAAGGCATCGGGGATTCGGTCTTTGTCACCCTGCTGCGCCGGATGGAGGGACGGGAATGAACACATTTGCACAGAACCTATACCATGATTTTTCGGTCGTTTGTATGCTGGCCGTCGCAGTGCTGATCCTCTTCTGCCTGATCCGCGCGGTGCGCGGGCCCTGCGTCACCGACCGCATTGTGGCGGTCAATATGATCGGTACGATGACCATCGGCACGATCGCCATCCTGTCGGACACGCTCGGGGAGAGCTATCTGCTCGACGTATGCCTGATTTATGCGATGATCAGCTTCCTTGCAATTGTGGTGCTGACCAAAGTATACACGGGTGTGTACCGGGAACGCAAACGCCAGAAGAAGGAGGGGAAAAAGCCATGCTCGAAGGATTGAGGCTGGCCGCAGCCGCGCTGTGTCTGGTGGCGGGCGTGATCATCCTGATTGTGGCCACCATCGGCGTATTCCGTTTCCATTTTGTCCTCAACCGCATGCACGCGGCCGCGATGGGCGATACGCTCGGCATTTTGTTTATCCTGCTCGGGCTGATTCTCAAAAACGGCCTAACGCTGACCTCGGCCAAGCTGCTGATGATTATTGTCTTTTTTTGGCTTGCCAGCCCGGTGAGCTCGCATTTGGTCTCCAAGCTGGAGGTGGACACACACGAGCGTCTGGAAGAGGAGTGTGAAATCCGCCGTGATTGAGTTTTTTCAGGTTTTATTGCTTGTTTTTCTGATTTTGTGCGCGATTGCGGTCGGGTTTACCAAAAACCTGCTCACGTCGATCATTATTTTCATGTCCTACAGCCTGGTCATGTCGATCCTCTGGGTGCTGCTCGAGTCGCCGGACCTTGCGATCACCGAAGCGGCCGTCGGCGCGGGCGTCACCAGCCTTTTGTTTTTTGTGACGCTCAAAAAAATCCATGCGATGGAACAGGCAATCGAGGAAGAGCAGGCAATCGGGGAGGGCGGGCATGAAACGAAGAAGTGATTACGCCGGCAGCCGGGCGGACCGGTTTGAGCGCTGGCTGCATGGGGAATACGATCCGTTTGCGGGCAAGCTGGAGCTGCGCCCGGGCGGGCATGGCGAAGCGCCCGCATGCGATATCAGCGACGGGGTGGACCATGCGCGCGTGCAGCGCATCGTGGATGACTGGGCGCACAACCGGGAAATGCGCGCTTTTCGCACGCTGTATAAAATCGCCTCTCTGTTTTTGTGCGTCGCTATGATTGCCGTGCTGCTGGTTACGGTTGCCAACCTGCCGCCTTTCGGCGCGGCGGACAATCCGGCGCACAACGAAGTTATGGAACGCTATCTGGAAAAGGGGATGGAGGAGACCGGCGCGGTCAACGCCGTCACGGGCATGATCCTGTGCTATCGTGCGTTCGATACCTTCGGCGAGACCTGCGTGCTGTTTATCGCCGCCTGCTGCGTGATGATCCTGCTGGAAGGCAAGGCCGATGCGCAGGACGCCCGGCTGGAAGAGCGCTTTGAACCGAAGGACGACCCGGTCTTATACCGGATCACCCTGCTTTTGGGGCCGCTTGTGATGCTGTTCGGCGCGTACATCATCTTAAACGGCCATCTGTCGCCGGGCGGCGGCTTTTCGGGCGGCGCGATGATCGGCGCGGGGCTCATTTTGTATTGCAATGCGCTCGGGCTGACTCGCACCCGCCGCTTTTTCAACGAGCAGGTGTATAAGACGATCAAGGTCGGCTCGCTGGTGCTGTACGGCGTCACGATGAGCTATTATTTCTTCACGGGCGGCAACGGCCTGCCGAACGTGATCCCGCTTGGCACGCCGGGAAACCTGTTTTCCAGCGGCATGATTTTGCCGATCAACATCTTTGTCGGGCTGGAGGTTGCGTGTACCATGTACTCGTTCTTCGCGTTGTTCCGGCGGGGCGAGCTGTAAATCCGGCGGGCAGCGGCACTGTTACGCTTTATAGGGGGGAACCACCATGCTTCACAATCTGGCAGTCAACCACATCGAAGCCGCAGCGGTCGTGCTGTTCGGCATCGGCTTTACCATGCTGCTGCTGCACCAGAACCTCATCAAGAAAATTATCGGCCTCAACATTATGGACACGGCGGTGTATCTGTTCCTCGCGGCCAAAGGCTATATCGAAGGCCGACTGCCGCCCATCCTCGTGGACGGCGTGGCGGACGCGGAGGCGTATATTAACCCGGTGCCGTCAGGCCTGGTGCTGACCGGCATCGTGGTCTCGGTGAGCGTGACGGCGATCATGCTCGGCCTGACCGTGTGCCTGTACCGGCGCTATCATTCGCTCGATTTGGATGAAATCCTGATGAAGGTGAAAAAGGAGTGGATGTAAGTGGCGCCCGTGTGTAATTTTCCGTTTTTCTCCATTGTACTGTCCATGGTGAGCGGGATTGTCTCGTCGGTGCTGCCCGGCAAATGGGCGCGCCGCGTGACCATGACGCTGCTCGGTATTGTGATTGTGCTGTCCGGCTGCGTGCTCGCGTATACGCTCGCGGACGGCAATACGTTCACATTCACCATGGGCAAATTTCCCGCGCCCTGGGGCAATGAGCTGCGGGGCGGGCCGCTCGAGGGCGTGCTGGCGCTGTTTTTCAGCCTGGTAATGTTGCTGTCGCTCGTGGGCGGGGGACAGCATCTGGACGCAGAGGTGGAACCCAGCCGCATGAGCCTGTACTTTATCATGTGCGACCTGATGCTCGCGTCCCTGCTCGCGCTCATTTATACGAACGACCTGTTCACCGCCTATGTATTCGTGGAAATCAACACGATTTCGGCCTGCGGCCTGATTATGGTGCGCCAGATTGGCCGTACCTACGTGGCCGCGGCGCGGTATATGGTCATGAGCCTGCTCGGTTCCGGCCTGTTCCTGATCGGCCTGTCCATGCTGTACGGCCTCACCGGCCATCTGCTAATGGAGCCCGCGCGGAACGCGGTTACCTGCCTGCGGATGGCCGGGGAATACGGCGAGCCGCTGACGGTGACGGTCGCGCTGATTACGGTGGGCCTTGCGATCAAATCCGGCCTGTACCCGTTCCATTCGTGGATGCCCGAGGTGTATGGCTATTCGACCGCGGCGTCAAGCGCGATTTTATCCGGCCTGGTATCCAAGGGCTATATTATCCTGCTGATCAAGATCTATTACCGGGTGTTCGGGGAATCTGTCATCATGCACGGCAAGATTTCCAACATCCTGTTTGCCTTTGGCCTTGCGGGCATGATTATGGGCTCGCTGTCCGCCATCCGGGAAAACGATATCCGGCGCATGACCGCGTTCTCGTCTGTCGCGCAGATCGGGTATATCTACATGGGGCTGGGACTCGGCACGCGGGCGGGCGTGATTGCGTCGCTGTTTCATGTGCTCAGCCATGCGATTGCCAAGGCGCTGCTGTTTACTTCGGCTACCGGCCTGTCCGACGTGTCGGGCGGCTCCAAGCGGTTCCATGACCTGCGCGGCGCGGGCTTCCGCAACCCGGTTGCGGGAATTGGGTTTTCGGCGGGCGCGCTGTCCATGGTCGGCCTGCCGCTGTTTGCGGGGTTTATCTCCAAGCTGCTGTTCTCGCGCGCCGCGGTCGGCGACCCGGGCAAGATGCTGCCCGCGCTGGTCGTGCTGGCCGTCAGTACGCTTTTGAACACGGTTTATTTCCTGCGCACCGTGGTGACGATTTACACGCCCGTGAAGGCGCAGCCCCAGCACCGCGCGTTCCGCGATAATCCGGGCTACGGCGTTGCGCTGACGCTGTTTCTTGTGCTGACGGTGGCGCTTGGCACGTTGTCCCAGCCGCTTGTCGATACGCTGGCCGCCGGCCTTGGGATTTTTGGATAAGGAGGGGGAGACCATGATTTTATTGCCGGTTTTGCTGCCCCTCGCGGCGGGCCTTTTGCTGCTTGTGCGGCCGCTCGGTGGAAGCCGGACGGCGCGCAGCGCGGTGGTGCTCACGGCGCTTCTTGGCACTGCGGCGCTGGCCATCCGGCAGGCGGCGGCTCCGGCCGCGCCTCTGCTGCTGTGGGAGATTGCGCCCCATATGCCGCTCTATTTTCAGGTGGACGGGCTATCGGGGCTGTTTTCCGTGCTGACCGCATGCATCTGGCTGGCTGCGGGTGTGTTCGCCCTGCGGTATATGGAGCACGAGGGCGGGGAACGCCGCTTTTTCGTAATATATCTGCTCGTGCTCGCCGTGCTGCTGGCGCTCGATTATGCGGGCAGCCTGATCACATTCTATATCTTCTATGAGCTGGTCACGCTGGCCTCCTTCCTGCTCGTCGTCCACTCCAAAACGCACGAAGCGGTCATGGCGGGCCTGAAATACCTGTTTTATTCGGTCGCAGGCGCATTTTTGGCGCTGCTCGGCATCTTTTTCCTGTTCGACGCCTGCACCGATTTGACATTCACGCCCGGCGGCGTGCTGCATCAGGCGGTGCTGCTGCCCGGCGAGCGGGAGCGGCTGCTTGCGGCGCTTGCGGCGCTGATGCTGGGCTTTTCAGCAAAGGCGGGCATGTTCCCGCTGCATGGCTGGTTGCCTGCCGCGCACCCGGTCGCGCCCGCGCCGGCGTCCGCCGTCCTGTCGGGCATTATCACCAAGGCGGGCGTTTTGGGCCTGATCCGCGTGATTTTCTACATTGTGGGGCCGGATTTCCTGCGCGGCACGTGGGTGCAGGCCGTGTATCTGGGGCTGGCGCTCGTGACCGTCCTGATGGGCTCCATGATGGCGTATCTGGAGCCGGCGCTCAAAAAGCGGCTGGCGTATTCGACGGTCAGCCAGGTGTCCTATGTGCTGTTCGGCGTCGGGCTGATGCATCCCCTTGGTTTGACCGGGGCGCTGTGCCATGTTTTGTTCCATGCGGTCGCCAAGTGCGGGCTGTTCCTCGAAGCGGGCGCGTTCATCTATCAGACCGGCCGCACGCGGGTAGACGGCCTGCGCGGCGTGGGAAAACACATGCCCGTGACGCTTGCGGGTTTTGCGCTTTGCGCGCTTGCGCTCGTCGGCATCCCGCCCGCGAGCGGGTTTTACAGCAAGTGGCTGCTCGCTACCGGCGCGCTGGATGCCGGGGTGGGCGTATACGGCTGGCTGGGCCCGGCGGTGCTGCTCGTCAGCGCCCTGCTGACCGCAGGGTACTTGTTCCCGCCTGTCAGCCGCGGTTTTTTCCCGGGCGAGGGCTATGAGAGCGGGCTTGCCTGCCGCGAAGCGCCTGCGCCAATGGCCGGCACGGTTGCCGTACTCGCGCTCCTGACGCTTGTGCTCGGTATTTTCACGCCGCCGCTGACGGCATATCTCACCGCCCTTGTGGGCGGGCTGTTCTGAGAGGAGGGGAACGACATGCATGAAACGCTTTTGATCCTTCCCGTCCTCACAGCCATTCTCGGGGGCGCGCTGCTGTTCTCCCCGGTGTTCCGCGAAAACCGCCCGCTGCGCGAGGGCTATACGATGGCGGTCACGCTCCTGACGAGCGTGCTGCTGTGGGCGCTCGTCCTGCGCCGCCCGGAAGACGGCCTTTTGCTGCTGCACTTCACGGGAGACCTTAACCTGACCCTCAAACTCGACGGCATGGGTTCTGTTTTTGCGGCGCTGATTGCGACCCTGTGGCCGCTTGCGGCGCTCTATGCCTTTGAGTACATGCGCCACGCCGACCGGCAGAACGGCTTTCTGGCCTTTTACACGATGACCTTCGGCGTGACTGCGGGCATTGCGCTTGCGGGCAACATGCTGACGCTCTATATGTTCTATGAAATGCTGACGCTTGTGAC
>URFQ01000032.1 GCA_900547195.1 uncultured Butyricicoccus sp. | reverse complement strand
ATGAAAAAAATTTTTGTCACCGCGGCCCTTGGCCTGAGCCTTTTCCTGCCGGGGTGCACCGCGGACGCGAAAGTACAGAAGCCTGACGCCGCCTCTTCCTCTGACCCGAATGCCAGCGAACCTCAGTCTGCCGAGCTTTTTGCCATGGATACGGTCATGACCCTGACCGCTTATGGCAGCCGCGCGCAGCCTGCGCTGGACGCGGCATCCGCGGAAATCGAACGCCTTGACAGCCTGTTTTCCATCAGCAGCGACAGCGGCGACATCAAGCCGCTCAATGAGGCCAAATCCGGACAGGTTTCGGACGATACCGCCGCCCTGCTTGCCCGCGCCCTCGAGGTGAGCGCGTCCACGGACGGTATTTTTGATTGCACCATTGCGCCGGTGATGAACGCATGGGGCTTTCCCACGGGTCATTTCCACGTGCCGGGCAAAGAGGAGCTTGCCTCCCTGCTGTCCAGGGTAGATTACCGGCAAATCCAGATTTCCGGGGACACCGTTACCCTGCCGAAAGGCGTGGAAATCGATCTCGGCGGCATCGCCAAAGGCTATGCGTCCGACCGCGTCATGCAGGTTTTTGCCGAAAACGGCGTGAAATCCGGGCTGATTTCCCTGGGCGGCAATGTACAGACGCTGGGCACAAAACCGGACGGCAGCCGTTGGCGCATTGCCGTACAAGATCCGGTCAACGCTGAGGAAACCTTTGCGGTGGTGGAGGTAGAAAATGAAGCGGTCATTACCTCGGGCGGCTATCAGCGCTATTTTGAACAGGACGGCGTCCATTATCACCACATCATTGACCCGCGCACTGGGTATCCCGCCCAAAACGGGATTCTTTCCTCCACGATTGTAAGCACAGACGGGACTCTGGCGGACGGCCTCTCCACTTCCCTGTTCATTATGGGGCTGGAGCAGGCCAAAGAATATTGGCAGGCGCACCGCGATGCCTTTGACGCCATCCTGATGACCGACGACGGACAGGTTTATATCACTGAGGGGCTGGAAGGCCGCTGCACGCTGACAGACGGCAGCATTGCACAAGTCATTCGCGGATAAGGAAACGCCGGAGGGTCTCCTCCGGCGTTTCCTTATCCGCCTTCTCTTTTAATTTTCTTCGAGCGGGAGCTCGCAGATTGCCGCGCATGCGGCTTTCCATGCCGCCTCGCAAGACAGCTCCATCCGCGCCTGCATCAGTTCGGCAACGGCGTTCACCTGTTCGGTCAACCGGCTCGCGGTTGCAAGCCCGATGTCTGTCAGATAGAGTTTGCTGTATTTTTGCTTTACCACCAGTCCCTTCTCCACCAGCAGCGGCATCATACGGGACACCGCAGCCTTTTTGACGCCGAGGCACGCCGCTACTTCGATCGAGGAGACCCCGCCCTGTGTGCCGGCCAGTTGATAGAGTGTAAGCAGGTAGCGAATGTGCGTGCTGCTCAGTTTCATAACCGCCCCCTGTGAAAATGGGGCACAGGCCGGCTGCCTGTGCCCCATTACAGTTTATTTTTTCGGATGGCATGCGCTGCTGCTGGGGCAATTCTCGCACCCGCAGCCGCCTCGGTGATGCTTTTTATTATAAATTCCCCGGCCAATAATGGCCGCAAGGATTACAAGGATAATCACAGCGCCGATGATCGTAGGTGCATTCATCATTCTCTCCCCTTATTTGGTCGCGGCAGCAACCGCGCTCACCGTCAGGCGGTTGTCGTCGTACTTATTTTTACGAACCATCATATATACGAGGAATGCCAGCGCAAGGATGGCCGCGATGGTGCCGATGCCGAAGGAAACCTCATGCAGGAGCAGGCCGCCGATCTGGTAGATGATCAAGGCTACGAGATAGGCAAAACCACACATGTAGCCGATTGCCGCGAGCGTCCACTTGCCGTTGTTCATCTCACGCTTGATCGCGCCCATCGCCGCGAAGCACGGTGCGCACAGCAGGTTAAATACCATAAAGCTGTAAGCCGAAATCGCGGTATAATGCGTTGCGACTGCGGCGAGCAGGCCAGCGTCGTCCTCGGCAACCTCTTCTCCAATATGAAACAGGACGCCAAAAGTGGAAACCACGTTCTCCTTCGCAATCAGGCCGGTGACGGTTGCCACTGTGGACTGCCAGTCGCCGAAGCCGAGCGGTGCAAACAGGAACGCAACCGCGCCGCCAATGGCCGCCAGCAGCGAGGAATTGTTGTCTTCCACCATGCCAAAGGAACCGTCTGTGAAGCCAAAGCCCTGCAGGAACCACAGGATAATGGAAGAAGCCAGGATAATGGTGCCGGCGCGCTTAATAAAGGACCAGCCGCGCTCCCAGGTGGCGCGCAGGACATTGCCGGCCGCCGGGACGTGGTACTGGGGCAGCTCCATGACGAACGGGGCCGGATCCCCTGCAAATGCACGGGTCTTTTTCAGCATAATGCCGGATACCACAATGGCGATGACGCCAATAAAGTATGCAGAAACCGCAATCAGGCCCGAGCCACCGAACAACGCGCCTGCAAACAGGCCGATAATCGGCATCTTGGCGCCGCAGGGGATAAAGCAGGTGGTCATAATGGTCATACGGCGGTCGCGCTCGTTTTCGATGGTACGCGACGCCATAACGCCCGGAACGCCGCAGCCCGAACCAATCAGCATCGGGATAAAAGACTTGCCGGAAAGGCCAAACTTGCGGAAAATGCGATCCATGATGAACGCAACGCGCGCCATATAACCGACATCCTCCAGGATAGACAGCATCAGGAACAGGACGAGCATCTGGGGTACGAAGCCCAGCACTGCGCCGCAGCCGCCGATAATGCCATCAACGACCAGGCCAACCAGCCAGTCCGCGCAGCCGACACCCTCCATCCAGCCCTGCACGGCCGGAGGAACGATCTCACCGAACAGCACATCGTTGGTCCAGTCGGTCAGGAAGGTGCCGACCGTGCCGATGGCGATGTAGTAAACAACGAACATGACCGCTGCGAAAATCGGAAGCGCCAGAATACGGTTGGTGACAATCTTATCAATTTTATCCGAGGCGGTCATGCTGTGCTTGGCAGCCTTCTTTTTGACCGAAGCAGATACCACTTTATTGATGTACGCATAGCGCTGGTTGGTGATAATGCTCTCCGCATCATCATCCATCTCTGCTTCACAGTCTGCGATATGTTCTTCCAGATGCTGCTTTAAAGATTGGCTCAGGTCGATTTCCGCCATAACCTTTTCATCGCGTTCAAACACCTTGATGGCATACCAGCGCAGGTAGCGGTCATCGACTTTTCCCTGAATGGACTCTTCTATGTGCGCGATTGCATGCTCTACGCTGCCCGTAAAAACATGCGGCAGCTCGCCCGCGCTCTGCGACTGCGCCAGCTTCACCGCCTTTTCCGCAGCCTCCATGCCGCCTTCACCCTTCAGCGCGCTGATCGCGGCCACCTCGCAGCCTAACGCATCCCCAAGCTTCTTCAGGTCGATCTGGTCGCCGTTTTTACGCACCAGATCCATCATGTTTACCGCAACCACAACCGGCAGGCCCAGTTCAATGAGCTGGGTTGTCAGATAGAGGTTGCGCTCAATGTTGGTGCCGTCCACAATGTTCAGGATCGCATCCGGCTTTTCATTGACCAGATAACCTCGCGCAACCACTTCTTCCAGCGTATACGGCGAAAGCGAGTAAATGCCGGGCAGATCCTGAATGGCCACATCCTTATGCCCTTTCAGGCTGCCCTCCTTTTTTTCCACCGTAACGCCCGGCCAGTTGCCGACATACTGGTTGGAGCCGGTCAGGTTGTTGAACAGTGTGGTTTTGCCACAGTTCGGGTTGCCTGCCAGCGCAATTTTCAAATCCATGGTAGTTCCCCTTTCATGCCGTTAGAGTATATCAACAATTAGCATATTCTAACTCATTTTGTCAAAAAAGCGGCGGTTTCCCGCCAATGCCTTACTCGATCTCGATCATCTCCGCATCCGCCTTGCGGACGGACAGCTCATATCCGCGGACATTCAGTTCCATCGGGTCGCCAAGCGGCGCAACCTTGCGGATATGCATCTCCACACCCTTGGTAATGCCCATGTCCATAATGCGGCGCTTGATGGCGCCTTCGCCGTGCAGCTTGCGCACTTTGACGGTGTCGCCCACTTTTGCGTCTTTCAGTGTTTTCATTGCGGTTTCCCCCTTTTTAAATCATAATACGGTTTGCCATTGTTTTGTCCAGCGCAATGCGGCTGTCCTTCACCTGCAGGATCAGGCTGCCGGCCATCTCACTGACAACTGTGATCGTACCGTCTACCACAAAGCCCAGTTCCGCCAGATGCTGACGGACATCGTCCTTACCGGTGATCTTACGAATCGTCACGGTTTCACCGGTTTTTGCCATTGCCAGCGGCATCATTTTCCACCCTTCCTTCTTTGCAGGCGTACGCCTGATGCTCAAAAGGTCCACAAGTTAAGCGCAGCTAACTTTTGTTTTCGATTAGAGTTTACAACAGCTAACTTCATCTGTCAAGCCAATTTTTGCGCATTTTTTCCTCATTCCCTTTTTTGTTGCACTCAGCACAATTACAAGCAGAGTATAAGGTTGTTTTTCGGCGGTTTACCCACATCTATTTCTGTGTATTTGTTATATTATACACAGCCTTACAAATTCGCGGGCACTGCGTCATGCCACAGGGAAATTTTCGCGTTTTTAAAGGCATTATTTAGAGCCACAAATGAAAAGAACCGCGCCTGGAGGAGTAATTCCCCCGGCGCGGCTTTTTTACAGCTTGAGTTCTTTTTTAAAACGCGAGTACATCGTTGTCGCCTGATAGAGCGCAGCAGCCGGGTTATGAGCCATGACGCGGTCTTTGACAATCATGACCGTCGTAGGGGCTGCCGAGTGCTTGAGGAACAGCGTATCATGCCCCACGCACAGACCGATGACAATATTAAAATCCGTGCCTTCCGCTTCCAGTACCTTCGCCTGCATGACCGGGTTGCACATGGATTCGTGCCCGCAGCCATGGTTCAGCTTTTTTTCTTCCGGCACGCCGATTTCAGTTTTATCAACCGCGCCGATCTTGCATCCGACGGTGTAATACCGGATTCCATGCGCTGCAAGGATGCGGGAAAAGATGCGCGTTTCGTTCATGAGGCCCACGCACGACGCAATCCCGATGTACTGGTATCCCATGCGCTTGATAAACTCAATCGTCTCCTCCACCCGGGTCAGGCGGCCGTAAAACTCGCCTTCGATGCATGCGGATACACGGGAAATCTCGCCCTGCCGCGGATCGTCGCGATAAACCCGCAATGCTTTTTCGAGCAGCGCCGGATCGACCTTGCCGGTCAGGCAGAACGCCGGATACTTGCTTTCGTCCTTGCTGCGGCACGCCAGAACCGCGCAGTCCGAGCAGCTGTGAGTGCATTTTTCAGCCATGTTTATTGTCTCCTCTGTCATTTATCAAGCTTTTACGGTTGGCGCAGGTATGGTGCTGCCCGCAGAGCAGCAATCCTCTTCCCCACCGGCCGCTGGAACCGAAGCTGGAGAAGCAGTCTGCGACGGCGCCGCCTGCGTCTCGTCGGAATCCAAACCCGCTTCAATTTCCTTTGCGGTATAGGTGTCCGGGACATCGTCAAAGAACAGGTAGCAGCTGTCCGCGAACTTCTCCGCATCGGTGTCCGCCTTCAGTACGCCAATTTCCGCGAGCTGCCCGACGCTCAGCTTAATCGCATCGTAGCCGCCCTGCACGGACGGCAGATAATTGTACGATTTGAGCAGCTTGGTATTGAACGTCAGGTCGCCGGTCACATACTTTTTGTCCAGCTGAATCTGTGCGGCTTCTTCGGTATGCTGCTGCACCCAGACCGAAGCCTTGAGCACGGCACGGGTAAATGCCGCGGCAACCTCGGGATGCTCGGCCGCCAGTTTGCTGCTGACAAACGACGCACAGCAGTATTCCTTGTCAAAGCCGTCGCTGGTCGCCGTGTCAAGGATGGTGTTCAGGTCATATTGCTCGGCAAACTGCGAAACTATGGGGTCGCTGTAGGAAATCACATCGATCGAACCATTTTCCAGCGCCTGTCCCAGGTCGTTTTTGGAAAAGACAACGAATTCCACTTCCGGATTCTTTTCATCCACACAGATGCCCTCGGCGGACAATGCACGCTTCGCCACAATGGTTTCCGCGCCTGCCAGGCCGGACACGCCGATGCGCTTGCCCTTCAGATCGGCTACGGTCTGGATGCCCGAATCCTTCGGCGCAACGATTTTCACGCAGCCGGTATGGATGCCGGCAGTAAACTTAATGGGCAGGCCATTTTCCAGCGGCTGCAGGAACTTGCCCACCAGGCCAAAGCCCGCGTCCACCTGATCGGCGCCGATGGCTTCCTGGACATGGGCCGCGTCCAGCTGGATATTCTCCGCGTCAATCCCCTCGTCCTCGAAAAACCCTTTTTCGACCGCAATATGAAGCGGCGCCTGGCAAAGGGATGGGGAATACGCTATGTGCAAATGGTAGAGCGAGCCGTCTCCGGCGGACGCCGATGCGCCGGACCGGGCGGACGATGCAGACTGTGCGCCGCAGGCGCTCAGCGCCAGCGTGGATGCTGCAAGCAGCAGGCTGAGGATTCTCTTTTTCATGGTTTTACTCCTTTTTACAAATAATAATCCGGTTCGAGGATGGTGCCGCCATAGTTGAGCAGGCGGAGCACCTCGGCATGGTAATACAAAAATTCATCGCTGCTGCGCGCCCGCGGATGGTGGAACGGCACATCAACAATCTTGGTGATGCGTCCCGGGCGCGGCGTCATCACCACGATCCGGTCGGACAGGTATACGGCTTCGTCCACATCGTGCGTGACCATGATCATGGTCATATCCTGTTCTTTCCGAATGCGCAAAATTTCTTCCTGCATATTCATGCGCGTAAAAGCGTCGAGCGCGCCAAGCGGCTCATCGAGCAGCAGCACCTTGGGATGGCTGACCAGCGCCCTCGCCAGCGAAGCGCGTTGGCACATGCCGCCGGAAAGCTGATGCGGATAATATTTTTCAAAACCGGCCAGGCCGACCAGTTGGATAAATTCATCGACGCGGGACGCCGTTTCTTTATAAATCCCGCGCGCCCGCAGGCTGAACGCAATGTTTTCATAGATAGTAAGCCATGGAAACAGGGTGTGTTCCTGGAACATAAAGCCGCGGTCGCTGCCCGGCCCTGCGATCTCTGCGCCATCGAGCGTCAGCATACCGCTGTCGGGCTGGATCAGTCCGGCAATCAAGCGCAGCAGGGTTGATTTTCCGCAGCCTGACGGGCCGATCAGCGAGGTAAACGACCCGGGCTTGATCTGCAAATGAATTTCCGAAAGCGCGGTAACGGTTTCCCCCTGCGGGCTTACAAACCTCTTCCCCACGCCGGATATCTCGATGCCTCCTACCATTTAATCACTCCTTTCTGCCAGACAAGAACTTTATCCCGTGCGCGGAACAGCAATGTAATGATGCAGTAGCAGGTCAGGGACATGACAATGAGCCCCGCATAAACATTGGCATAGGCCATCATATCCTTCTGCCAGTTGATATACCAGCCAATGCCGTATTTTGCACCCAGCATTTCAGCGGTCACCAGCGTGATAAACGACGCGCAGGTACCGTTGAACAGGCCGATAAACATGCTCGGCATCGCGGCCGGGATACCGACCCGCAGGATGGTGTACCGGCTGCTTGCGCCCAGCGTGGCGGCAGCTTCAAAATAGGAATTTTGGATGCCCGAAATGCCGCTGGAGGTCAGCACCGAGGTTGGAAACCAGACCGCGAGCGCAATCAGGAAGGTGCTTGCCGAGATCACCGTTGGAAAGCTGATGAGCACGAGCGGAATCCATGCGGTGGATGGGATTGGGCCAAGCACGCGCACGAGCGGCTGCACCCAGTAACGCACATGGCGGTGGAACCCGATGGCGATGCCGGTCAGGGTTCCAGCCGCTGCGCCGCACAGCCAGCCGACCAGCTGCAGCCGCAGCGAATACAGCAGGCACTTGCCAATGAAGGCCGCGTCTTCCACCAGCACGCCGAACACCCGGTCGAGAGACGGGAAATACAGCACCGGAAGCGTGGCGGTCTTTGCTGTCAGAATGTTGAGGATGCACAGAAACATCAGGATCCCGGCGTAAAACGGCGCATTCTGCGCATAGCCTGCGCCGAAGGCAGGCAGTACCAGCCCGGCGAGGAACCCTGCCGCGGCAAGGACAAGCACGCCCGCCAGCAGAATGGAAAAATAGGGGTGTGCTGCTGCCGGATGGGCGATGGAATCCGGCCAAAGCCAGGCGGTCAGAAATGATGCTGCGGCGGCCAGAACCGGCAACAAAGTTTTCAGCTTGTTCATAACTTCTCCTTTGGACAAAGAAAAACACGAAAGCATTGTACGTGGGCGCATCCCTAGCCCATCGCAATGCCTCCGTGTTTTTCGGTCAGCAACGTTACTTAAGTCTTATTTTTTCATGTTGTTCGAGCTGAATGAGGCTCCCATCCTGAATCACAGCCGTCACCGTGCCAAAACGCACGGCATGGATCGCGTCCAGAAGTTTCTGAATATGTTCCAACTTCAGCCCATAAAGTTTCAGATCGTTCATCGCCGCCCTCCGCTGCCGGTCAGGCTCTGCGCAAACATCCTACAGGGAAGCTTTAAAGCATGGGGCATTCGCATACACAAAAAATCCCCTTGCTGAAATATACCCGATTGGCTTTTTTGTTCTTTCATGATCGAACGCTCCTTTCACCTATAAACATACTCATTTAATATGTTTAATGTGATTCAAATCTTACCACAGGATGAAGCACCTGTCAAGAGGATTCTCAAATTTTCTGAAACCTATTTAAGCGCTCCTCCGGCGCCGTCCCGCAGACAAAGAAAAACCACCTGTGCGGTGGTTTTCATCAAGGCTCATAAGGTGCATCAATATAAAGCCGTGCATTTCATACCTCCCGCCCTGTTGCAAGCCAAATGAATTTATGGATTTATGTCAAATTGCAAACCGGCATTCCGTGAATTTTAGTCCCGGCACGGCTTATTCCTCCTTTTTGTCTGCGGTCTTTCACAGGCGGGGCGCATTTTCCGTTTAAACTGATCATGATGATCCCGACAGGCTGCGCAGTCCCCATGACGCGGACACTCCATCCGCTTGCAGGGACACGGATGGGAAGATTGTTTCATATCGGACACCTCGTTTTCCAAAGGATACAGGCCGCCGCCATCCGCGGACGCGCGAACCTGTTTTTCATTTTATCGGAAAACGTGCGGTCCTGCAAGCGATCCAGCGTGTAAATTTCTGGCACATTGGATCACTTCACGAGCCGTATCCTTTACAACATTTTCAGAAAATACGTATGCACCGCCCTCAACCGACCATGCAATGAAATCATCCCGGCACAGGTGCCGAAAACCGGCATCTCGGTGTCGCGGCATCCATTTGTAAAGATTGACTCTATCAAAGCAACTGGTTTTTTCGTCAATTATATAGTGGATTTTCTCTTTTCCTGTGAAACAGGGCTTCCTATAGGGAACGATCGGAGTCTTTCGGTTGTTCTTATATGATTGCAGCATCTGCTGCAAGGTCTTCTACCAGATCGGTGATTGCGTCCCCCTTGCACTGAAGAACCGATGCCGAAAACGGCACGCCGGCTGCCGACTGCGGGTAAATTCCGGTCGTATGATCGACAAAATACGCATCAAACCCGGACTGCTTGATTTGCTCGGGCGTGAGATTGCGGGTGAGCTGATAGACGATCGCCGCAATCATTTCCTGATGGGCCAGTTCTTCCGTACCGATGTCGGTCAGGATCCCCTTACATTCTTTATAAGGCATCGTATACCGCTGATTCAAATAGCGGGTTGCCGCCGCCAATTCGCCGTCCGGTCCGCCGAGCTGTGTGATTACTAATTTTGCCACTGCCGGATCCGGGTTTTGAATCTTCACCGGGTACTGTAATTTTTTCTCATAACCCCACATTAATTATCAGCTCCTTCCCACTGAGGGCATGATTTCACGAAATCCCTACACTTTTTAGCCATAGTGCAACAGCAGGTGCAACGTTACTCCTCTTTTATAAACTCCTCCATCGCCGGAATCAGGCAATAGATAGCCTTTTCGCATTGCTCCTCGTTGTCCCCGATCTCACACGCCGGGCGATTATAATACTTTTCGAACGCACCCATGTTATTGTGCACAATGCGTTTCACTAAAGCGCGGAATCGCGTTTGCGCGTCCTCTGGCAGCGCCTTGACCTCCCAGACCAAGTGCGCCGGAAGATCTTCAATAAAGTCGCCTTTCGCCGCCCCATATTTTAAATGCACGATTCGCTCGAATAGCATGCGCATAAACACGTAAAAAGCTCGTCCTCTGTAAAAATCCTGATAGACATTATCATCACCTCACAGCCACTATGGTGCGCAGGAGTAGAACAAAAAATGCCTCTCGCATAAACAAAAACATCCCCCTTCATGTGGTGACGAAGCAGGGGCCGACGCTTGTTGCCCGGCGGTGCGGCCGTGGAATAATTACTTTATTGACGTTACTTTTTTGTCTAAAGAAAACCGCCCCATTCAAGGGGCGGCCTCGGCTTCTGTGACGATGCTTTCCAGCACGGCGATCAGGTCGTGGAGGTTCTCCAATCGGACGTCACGGCGAAGGATCTCATTTTTCAGGTCAACGGACAAGCTTTCAAATCGTGGCCGGAGTTTTGGACTGACATAGGACATAATAAACACCTCACAGATAGTATGTCCGAATACCGTGGGGATATGCGCGGAAGACGCGCAGATGCGGATGGTTTTGCCCCGGCGATATGACGGTGTGGAGCAGCGGTAGCTTGCGAGGCCCACAACTCCGAGGGCGCTAATACAAGGTCAGCGTCTGCAATCAGGGCGAGCGCCCATCTGGAATCTACAATCGGGAAAGCACCTTCGAGAGTGGGCGCTTTTTTATAAGCGTATGAGAGAATATCTGTTCCACACAATTCTGTCGAAGCATAGTATGACCTAGGGAAGCAAAATCTTTCCTAAAATACAACAGGAGGCATTAAGACTATGGGATTTGCAGAAGCAAATTGCTGCCAGCAGCGCAAGTGCAATCATTCGCAGAGGCACGTACACGAGGTGATTGGCAGTGTGCAAATTGCAGAGCCGGGGACAGACCCACACAATCATCGTTTTGCGACTGTAAGCGGTGAGGCGATGCCGACAGGCACCGGGGATCATGTGCATGAAATCTGCTTCCGCACAGATTTCTACGAAGACCATTTCCATGAGTTTAAGGGACGCACGGGCGGCGCTATCAATGTAGGCGGCGGTAGGCATGTCCACTTTGCCGAAGCCATGACGGATCGGGAAGACGGACATTGCCATCGGTTCAGGGTTGCATCCCTGATTGACAATCCGATCGGAGACTAAACGGCAAAAATTATCAATGCAGAACCGTCTATATCCATAGGCGGTTTTGTTTTACAGGAAAAGGCCGAGGATGATTCCCCGGCCTTTTATCATGCGCATCTACAGCATTTGCAACATCTGCAGCGGTATCTACCGCTACAGAACCAGCATTCGCAACAATCTCCACAGCAGAGGAAGCTGGGACAGCGTATGCAGCAACGACACACAGTATCACCTCCTAGGATGTGATATTGCAGTATATGGCCAAACTGAAAGGTCGGTGAGGCCGCGGCAGCAGGGAAATATCTAGGACGGCCCAGCTTAAGGCGTGCGTCTGGCTGTTTGCGAAAACGTGTGCCTCGCAGCTTGTCCCGGCTTCTCGCAGGCGGTTTCCCGCCTAAGTTTCCAGTGCCTTGGCAACATCATGAATGTGCCAGCGGGCGCCGGAGCCTTTTCCAATCGGCCGTGTTTCCGCTTCATGCATACGGGATAAGACCCAATCCGGGCTTGTGCCGGTAAATTGTGTAATGCCCTTCATAGAGATCAAATCCGCACCATTGCTCAGTTCCCGCAGACGGGCTTCAATTGTTCGCGCATCCATACTCGTCCCTCCTTCTGCTTGTGATTTAGCTTATGTGCTTTGGCTTGTCCGGTATTATTGGGACAGTTCTTGTTCTCCTATCCAGCCATTGCTGTGCTAGATTTGGATGGGAAAATAAAGAACCTGTAGCTGTTGCGAACAATGCGGTGTCCATCCGCTTTTCCGGCTCTGTGGCCGTCCGGCGTCTAACTGTTCTGCCATGCGCATCACCAGGCCTTCGATGTATCCGATGTACTGTGACGGCGTGAAAACTTATGCGCGGCGCGCATTAATTTTCGTGCGAAACCTTGCCGGGTATTGTTCCAAAACCGAAGGTAGATTCACTGAAGCGAGTGAAACAAGGCAACCTTTTTTGTACATAATACAAAAACCCGCTCGCGGCTGCAACCACGAACGGGGTCCAAAGGGTACTGATCAATCACGATACGCATCAGCCCCCTTATTTTATCATATTTATTTGATAAGGAAAGGGGTTCATGATTATGACCGGCAAGAAAAAACTATTCACCGCCACATTTACCTTTGAAGGCAAGCGGTATTATGTCCGTTCATCCGTCAGCCAGCGCGACGCCGATAAACGGGCAGCGCTTCGGCGGAAAGAATTGGAGGACAACGCGGAAATCATCAGCCCAGCCACAACTTTTGCTGAGTATGCGCGCTTGTGGCTGCCAACGTATATGGAACATGCGGTCCAGCGCCCAACCTATTTGAATATGCAGTCACGCATTGAAAATGTCCTGATTCCTGTGGTGGGCCGCATGCGGCTCAGGGATATCCGGCCAACCAACTTACAAAAAGTCTTTGCCACCAAACCCAGCCGCTCCAAGGATTATTACATCAAACTGCGCCAGCTTATGTACCGCATCTTCGAGCAGGCTATGCGGGATCATTTGATCCGTGACAATCCGGCCGAATCGCTGAAAATTCCAAAAGCCACCGACGGTACGCATCGCAGCCTGACCGCCGAGGAGCGGCGCGCCATCATATTCACCGCGGATTGGCACAGCTTTGGCCTGTTTATTCAAATGCTGCTGTGGTGTGGCCTGCGCCCTCAGGAGGCCGCCGCGCTGCGCCGGGAGGACATAGACCAAACCAGTCACACCATCCATGTGCGCCGCGCGCTGAAAAATGACGGCTCGATTGGCGCCACCAAGAGTGCGGCCGGCAACCGCGTTGTTCCGATCCCGCCGCAGCTTTGGATCCGGCTTATCCCCCGGCTTCCGGAAAACGGTTATCTTTTTCGAGGCGTCCGCCTCGATCATCTCACCCACATGACCATGCGCGAAGGATGGAAATCATTTAAGCGTTCTCTGGACATCAATCTTGGCGCAAAGTATATCTCTCACAATGGCAAGCTTTTGATTGCAGAATCTGTATTGCCCAAAGATTTACAGATGTACTGCCTGCGCCATACATACTGCACCGACTTGCAGTCCGCCGGCGTGCCAATCAATGTGGCGCGCGAATTAATGGGCCACAGCAGCATTGCGCTGACTGCCCAAATCTATACACACATGACCGGCGATGTATTCAGCGCAGCAGCTGAGAAAATCGCCGCGTTTGGTGCAACAGCAAGTGCAACACTCTTGCCGGATAAACCCCCGATTTTCCCGGTAGAAGCCTCTGGAGCAAAAGATTTAAATTCCGCCAACAAAGTATGCAAATTCATATAATTTAAGCAGATAGGACCCCTATTTCCGTGTGAAGGTTGCCGCAGCACAATCCACCCGGAAATCTGGGTATCTCTGCATCCGCTCCTTCCCACGGCCACGGGTCGTCAATCCAGGTCCATCTTGCCGTATCATCGGCGCGCTTCATGCTCAGTGGTCCGAAGCTCGACTCATACTCCTTGACCGCCTGATCATACATGCCTTTCACCTTATTATGGTATGCGAGTGCCGAGGTGTCCTTGGGATGGCCGTCCAGGAACAGTGTGGCATCCACCAGCGCAAAATCATACATGCGTACCTTTTGCAGCATTTTCTCTCGATCGTTCATCGGGGAAGGGCCTCCTCTCCTAAAAACGGTTTGTCAAGCGAAGGGAAAATGGTGCCGCGCTTGAGCGCTACATCAAAATCATATGGCGTTTCCCATGACTGGCGCGGGACAAACGCCATGGCCAGCGACAGCAGGCGCGGGTCAATGCTGTCGCTTGGCAGCTGCGTCCCGCCTTCGGGTGTCATGGAACCATTCTGACCGCTGTTCCAGTTGTTTCCGCTACCTCCCGGCATCATGGAACCATTTTGACCACTGTTCCAGTTGTTTCCGCTACCTCCCGGCATCATTCCGTTCTCCGGAGCAACCTCCGGGGTAGGTAGCTCGACCGGGCCAGGGCCCGGCTGCGCCGGTACATCATTCATGCCGCAGTCAGGCCACGGCAGGGATGGGTCTTCTCCCTCGCGCATCGGGAAAAGACGTTTTTCCTGCATATCCATAAGCAGAAAGCTCCTCTTTTCGTTGGATTCGGCGGGTTTCCCGCCTGCTTCATCCTATGCCCTAAGCAGGAAATCGGTTCTTGCCGCGGAATTTTTGGCCCATCTCTTAAAAAAGCCGCCCATTCGTGTTATACTCATAGTAGAAACTCGTATTGGAGGTCTTTATAATGTATGATACAATCCGCAAAGAAGCCGCAGCCGCTATGCAGGCGCTTGTGGAGCACGCGGGTTTGCATGCTGGTGAAATCGTGGTTGTCGGCTGTTCATCCAGCGAGGTCGGCGGCCATAAAATCGGTACCGATTCCAGCCCGGAGGTAGCGCGCGCCATTTTGGAGGGCATCCTCCCCATTCTCGGCCGGAACGGCCTGTATCTTGCTGCCCAGTGCTGTGAGCATTTGGGCCGCGCGCTCGTCGTTGAATATGACGCCGCTGTGCGCTATGGCCTTGCAGCGGTCAACGTCATTCCGCAGCCCAAGGCAGGCGGCTCCTTCGCCACCGCCGCTTATGCTGCGTTCCATCATCCGGTAGCGGTTGAGTCGCTGCACGCGCAGGCGGCCGCTGGCCTGGACATTGGCGGCACGCTGATCGGAATGCATCTGCGCCCGGTTGCTGTCCCACTGCGCCTGCCCATGCGCCAACTCGGAAATGCCATTCTGCTTGCCGCGCGCACCCGACCGAAGTTCATCGGTGGCGGCCGCGCTGTCTATGACAGCAATCTGTTGTAATTTTTTTAAAGGAGCTTTTTCATGATCATCAAAGCCGTTTTATTCGACCTTGACGACACGCTGTACGGCGATTTTGACGTCTGCGACAAGCTTGGACTCCAAGCCGCGGGGCGCTATGCCGAAAAAGCGACCGGCATTCCAGCTGCAAAAGCCGCGGAAGCCATGCACGGCGGACGCCTTCAGCTGCGCGAGACCTCGCGCGATGAACCCGAAAGTCATGACCGCGTCCTGTTCGCCAAGTTTGGGCTGGAAGCCCTTGGGGTCAACCCGATCCCCCACGCGGAAGCCATGCACGAAGCCTACTGGGACGCCGTCCTCGGCCACATGGAAATTCGGGAGGGTGTGCTCCATTTGCTTACCCGTCTGAAAGCCGCAGGCGTCCCGGTCGGTATCTGCACCAATATGAACGCGGATATCCAAATGCGCAAGCTGTGCCGCTTGGGTCTGGCCGATGTGTGCGGCAACCTGATTACCAGCGAGGAAGCCGGGCGGGACAAGCCCCATCCGGAAATTTTCCGGCTTGCCCTGCGCCGCTTGGGCTCAAAAGCCGAACAGACGCTCATGGTCGGCGACAGCCTGAACCATGATGTACGCGGCGCACTGGCCGCCGGCCTGCCTGCGCTCTGGCTGAACTGGAAGCATCAGCCGCTTCCCATGGACGAAACCGAATTTTTGACCGCGTTCACCTTCCCGGATGCGGCTGCACAGATTATGCGCCTGTGCAACCTATAATGATTAATTTTTCACAGAATAAGGAGATATTCCATGCATTATCAGATGAAACCCCGCGGCGTATGTTCGCGCCAGATTTCCTTTGATCTCGACGGCAACGTGCTGCACAACGTTCATTTTCAGGGTGGCTGCCCAGGCAATCTGGAAGCCATCAGCCGTGCGGTCGAGGGGATGACCGTCGAGCAGATCGAGCGTCTGTTCAAAGGCATTGACTGCGGCGGCAAGGGCACCTCGTGCTCGGATCAACTCGCGTCGCTCGTGCGCCGCGCCTACGACGAACAGGCCGGCGTATAAGTGTCTGTCCGCAAGCCGTTCCGGGTTTTGGGGTTCGATTGGTCTTTCCCGATAAAATATTTGACTTTGCCGCATTTTTCAGCTACTCTAAACGTAAGAAGAATTGCCGCGCAGGGCGGCGAGGAGGCGTGATATTTGAAAAGCATTCTGTTTTTCGGCGATTCCAATACCTGGGGGTTCGACCCACGCACCGGCGGCCGGTATCCGGCGGATGTGCGGTATACCGGGCTGCTGCGTTCCATGCTGCCCGCAGGATATCAGGTGGTGGAATGCGGCCTGAACGGCCGTACCACTGCGTACAGCGACGGCTACGACGGCTGGAGCAGCGGGAGTGAATACCTGCCTGTGATGCTCAAAACCCATGACCCCATTGACCTGGTGGCGTTCATGCTGGGTACCAACGACCTCAAGGCGCGGCTCGGCCTGACCCTGGACGATATTACCAAGGGAATGCGCCGCCTGATCAATATTGTACATAGCCCGGGCATGTGGAACCTGCGCGCCGCGCCGCGCGTGCTTGTCATCGCGCCCATGCATCTATGCGGGGAAACCCTGCTCACTTCGCCGTTCGGGGAAACATTCAACGCGCGCTCGGTAGACCTGTCCCGCAAGCTTGGCGCAGCGTTCGAGGCCCTGTGTGCGGATGAAAACTGCTGTTGCTTTGACGCTGGCCAGCTCGGAGCAGTCACTTCCAATGACGGCGTGCACATGAGCCCGGCAGACCATCGCCGGCTGGCGGACATGCTCGCGCACATCCTGCCGTCCATCGTGTGAAAATATAATTTAGGGGGAGTAAAACTATGTTTGAAGAATTTAAGAAATTCGCACTCAAGGGCAACGTCATCGATATGGCAGTCGGCGTTATCGTCGGCGGTGCATTCAGCAAAATCGTTACCTCACTGGTCGAGAACATCATCACGCCGTTTTTTGCGTTTATGACTTCTGGCCTGAGCGTGGAACAAATGGCTTACACCCTCCCGGGGTCAGATTCCGTGATTGAGTACGGTAAATTCCTTCAGAGTATCATTGATTTCCTAATTATTTCCATCAGTATTTTTGCCTTCATCAAGCTTGCAAACAAGCTGCATGGCAAAAAGGAAGAAGAGCCCGCGCCGGAAGAGCCGGCCGGCCCGACGAGCGAAGAACTGCTCACCGAAATCCGCGATTTGCTCAAAGAACAGAAGTAAGCAAAAAGCTCCCATTGGGAGCTTTTTCTTATGCTTTTCTGCATGCACGCAGCCTGCACGCTCGTTGGCGGGAGAGCTGTGCTCAGTCCTGCAAAAATTCTTCGAGCAGAATGCCCTTGGCCATCATGTACGCCGCAGCCTCTTCCCCCACATAGCGGAAGTGCCATGGCTCATAGATGATTCCTGTAATGTCGGTCGTATCCGGCGGATAGCGCAAAATAAAGCCGTATTCCGCGCAGTGCGCGCGCAACCACTGATATTCCGCGGTTTGCTCCTGCCCTTCGTCGAGCAGCTGATAGTCCATCGAGCAGATATCCACTGCAAGGCCGAGCTGATGCTCACTTGTGCCCGGCACAGCGACCACTTCGCCCGCCGCTGCAACCGCCTGTTCCTCGTCCAGCCCTTTGCCCTTCTGCTTGCGCACCTGCTTTTCAAACAGGCTGGTCTGGTAATCGCCCGTACGATATGCGGAACAAATGAGCGGGTGCAGACCTGCCGCACGGCAGCCGTCCAGCATCGCGGTCAGCTTGTCCGCCGCCCGCGCATCAAACCGGTATCCCCGCTCGATTTCCACCGTTTCCGGCTCAAACCCTTCAGGGAGAGCATTCCATTTGTTCACCAGCACAAGACGCCAGTCGTCCGGATCTATTTCCGGTTTTTTGGGCTCTTGCACGTTTGACGGCATGGCAATCCAGGGTTCCGGGGATAGATCCGCGCCTTTCGAAGCGAGCGCAGGCGCAACAGCCATGCGATCAAACAGCATTCCCGCCGCCAGTACCACGGCAAGCAGGCAGCCCAGGCGCAGGACACAACGGAATAGCCTCCGCATTCGTTTCATATCCATCATCCTTTCTATATCCACAGGATAACGGCGTTTTGCATCCATCCGGCAGCGCGTCTGCCGCAAAACCGCATCATTCGGGCATCATTTTGGCATCATTTTGCCCAGATTTGCCCAATTTATCACTCCAGCACGATCCCGCACTCGCTAGCCACGCTGTAAATGCGGTATACAATTTCACTCTTCCCGTCTTTTAGCGTCACACGCAATGCTCGCAATTCTTCGGCAACAAGTCCATATTTTTTGCGGTACTCGGCGTCATAGGCCGGACGGACGACATCATAGATTTCCAAAGCCATATCCGCATCCTTTTCGCGCGTCAGCGTATCATAGCCCTCCTGCAAGGTCAGGCCCAGATAGTCGCTCCACGCTTTGGCACAGGTTGTCAGTTCCATACTCTCCATCCAGGCGTCCGTCCCGTTGAGCCAAAAGGACAGCAGCAGGCCGCTTTCATCATCCATGAACGCCTGGGCGTAATACCGGTCGGAAAATGCCCCAATGGTCCACACCATCAGGTTGCGTGCCGGATCATCAGCGTCCGCCGCATATTCGATCGATTCCACAAAAAACTCTTCGAACTCCACACTGTTTACCGGAATCAGGCCGTGGGCATACAATGCATCCAGCTGCGTGCGCGCATTTTGTATCGCCGTTGTGTGATCGTAGTTCACGCCCGTAGCAAAACTCATCGTCTGCACGTTATGATACAGCTGCAGCTCGCTGCCAGCAAGCTGGAACCTCTCGATCAGGGAATACTGTTCGTCGCTGCCCATGGCAATGGGTTCCATCTTGGTCGTGCGCACGGCGCCGTGCTGCTGATAATCACGCACCCACGCAAGCGCCGTGGGCAGCAATGCGCAGCCCGCAAGCACCGCGCACAGCGCCAGGGCGCCGGCGAGGCGTTTCAGGTTCTGTTTCATTCCACGTCCCCTTTCAACCGGACGGTCACCGTGGTACCACGGCCTTCCGCGCTGTCAAACGACAGCGTGCCGTGGTGGATCTGTACAATCTCCGCGCACAGCCGCAGCCCAAGCCCCACTCCGCCGCTTGCGCGGGCGCGCGCCTTATCCACCCGGTAAAACGCTTCGGTCAGGCGCGGGATTGCCTCGGGCGGCATACCGCGGCCGGTATCGGACACGGCCATACGCCAGTCCTCTCCATCCTTTGCGGCGGTGAGTGTAATTTCGCCGCCCTCGGGCATGGCCTTGCGGGCGTTGTCCAGCAGGTTGATGAGCAGGGTCTTAAACAAATCCGGCTCGACCGGCCAAACCGTACCGTCCAGCTTGCAGCGCAGGGAAATGCCCGCCTGCCGGAAGGTCTGGTCAAACAGGCCGCCCGCCTGCGCGATCAGCCGCCCCATCTGGCACGGCTTTTTGACAAAATCCTGCTTTTTCAAAACGATGAGATCGAGCAGCTTATTGGACAGGCTTTCCATGCGCCGGCCTTCGGAAAAGATATAATTTGCCGCCTCGGCGCGCACCTCGCGCGGCAGTTCCTGCGAACGCAGCAGATCGGCATAGCCGATGATCGAGGTCATGGGCGTCCGCATTTCGTGTGCAAACGAAGCCATAAACTCCTCCTGCCGGGCCATAGTGTCCTCCAGCGCCGCGATGTTGTCGGACAGGCGGCCGGTCATGGTGTTGAAATCGCGCGCGAGCTGCCCGATTTCGTCCGCGCCGGTCTCGGCTGCGCGGCGCGTAAGGTCGCCGTCTGTAATCGCGCGCGCGGTTGCCGCCAGCGCGGTCAGCGAACCGGTCAGCCAGCGCGAAAGCAGCGTAGCGGCCAGCGTGCCTGCGACGGCGACCGCGAGCAGCAGCCCGCAGAAGCTGCGCGCCAGATCGTCCCGGGCACGGTACACATCCTCAACCGGGCGCAGCGCCTCCAGGTACAGCGTACCGCCCTCCCCGCTCAGCGCGCCCGCAATCTGGATGGCGTGACTGCCGTCCGCAACCTCCTGAATGCGCCATACCATGGTGTCGGCCGCCGCCTGCGCAGTCAGGCCGCCCTGAAAGCCGCTGCCGCGCGCCTGCTCATAGAGCACAGCGCCGTCCACGCCGGTCAGCCGGAAGGGCTGCCCGGTCTGCCGCTCCAAAGTGCGCACCGCGGCAGCCAGGGTTTCCGCGTCGTCCTCCCGTCCGCCCGCGGCCGCGGCCAGCATATAGAGCGCCATGCGCTGCTCGGTCTGCGCGGCTGTGACCTCCCGCTCCAGCGCGCCGTCAAACGAGGACGTGATCAGCCATGCGCCCGACAGGCCTACCGACAGCGCGAGCAGCAGCACGATCATTAGCCGCAGCTTGTCGCGGTAGCTCATACTCATACCTCCAGGCGATAGCCCACCTTATAAACGGCTCTCAGATGTTCCTCCCAGCCGACCTTGCGCCGCAAACGCTGCACGTGCAAATCGACGGTACGGCTGTCGCCCATGTAATCGCTCTCCCACACCCGCTCGTAGATGGTCTCACGGTAAAGCGCAATGCCAGGGTTGCGGGCAAAGAGCAGCAGCAGCTCAAATTCCTTTTTGGTCAACGCAATCTCTGCGCCGTCGCGCGTTACGGTGCGCGAGGATACGTCGATGGACAGCCCGCTGACCTCCATGGTGCGGTCCAGCTTATGATAGCGCCGCAATACGGTTTCGACGCGCGCCAGCAGCTCGATGATTTCGAACGGCTTGACCAGATAGTCGTCCGCGCCGAGTTTCAGCCCCCGGACACGGTCCGCCACCGAGCCGCGCGCGGTCAGGAAAATGACCGGAATTTCCCGCGGGCGGATATACTCCATAAGTTCAAACCCATCCGCGCCGGGCAGCATCACGTCGAGCAGGATCAGGTCAAAGGTCTCCTGCTCCAGGATGTCGGCCGCTGCCAGGCCGTCGTACACGCAGGCGCACTGGTATCCCGCCCCAGTGAGGCTCATGCGGATCAGCTCGGAAATCGGCCGCTCATCCTCCACAATCAGCACACGAAGCATCTTGTTTCCCCTTTCTTCTCCATTTCTTTATGATTTATCTTATAAAATTATTGTATCATATTTGCATCCCGCGTGCGCAGGAAAATTTTCGGATACGAATTCCTGCATTTTTCCCTCCAAGGCCAAAAAATATGGTATACTAAGATTAGAAACTTATGTGGCGCGGTTTCCGGGCCACCTGCACCGGCGAATGCGGATTCGCAAAAACAAGGAGGATTGAAATGAAAAACATTCTGTTTGTCGCTTCTGAATGCGTTCCTTTTGTCAAAACCGGCGGACTGGCCGACGTGGTTGGCGCGCTTCCCAAGTCGCTTGACCGCAGCAAGTACGATGTGCGCGTTGTGCTGCCCGACTACGCGTGCATCCCGGACAAATTTCGCAGCCAGTTCCGCTACATCCATCATTTTTATATGGATCTCGGGCAGCTCGGCAATGTTTACGTGGGGATCATGACCTACGAACTGGATGGCGTGACCTACTATTTCATTGACAACGAGCACTATTTCAACGGGGAAAAGCCCTATGGAGATATCCACTGGGATATCGAGAAGTTCTGCTTCTTCTCCAAGGCTGCGCTGGCCATCCTGCCGGTGATTGATTTCCATCCGGACGTCATTCACTGCCACGACTGGCAGACGGGCGTGACGCCGGTGTTCCTGCACACGCTGTTTAAATCCAACCCCTTCTACCACGGCATCCGCACCATCATGACCATCCACAACCTCAAGTTCCAGGGCGTTTGGGACATCCAGACCCTGAAGCTCTACACCGACCTGCCCGATTATGTCTTCCTGCCCGACCGCATGGAGTTCAAGAAGGACGCAAATATGCTCAAGGGCGGTCTGGTCTACGCCGACCGCATCACGACGGTTTCCAATACCTACGCGGAAGAAATCAAGATGCCGTACTATGGCGAGGGACTGGACGGTCTGCTGCGCGCCAAGTCGGACACGCTCTCCGGCATTGTCAACGGCATCGACTACAGCATCTACAACCCCGCAGCCGACAGCAAGCTGTACCAGACCTACACGGCCGACACCTTCCGCAAGGGAAAAGCGGCCAATAAGGCCCGTTTGCAGGAAGAGCTTGGCCTGCCGGTGGATCCGGAAGTCATGATGATTGCCATGATCACCCGCCTGACCGACCAGAAGGGACTCGATCTGGTCGAGTGGGTGCTCGGCCGCCTGCTGGATTCGCGTATCCAGTTTGTCGTCATCGGCACCGGCGACCCGCGCTACGAAAACCTGCTGCGCCACTATGAGTGGTCGCGGAAGGATAAGGTTTCCGCAAATATTTACTTTAACGACGAGCGCGCCCACCGGCTGTATGCGGCCGCGGACGCCATGCTCATGCCGTCCCGCTTTGAGCCGTGCGGCCTGACCCAGCTCATCTCCCTGCGCTACGGCACCGTGCCGATCGTGCGCGAGACCGGCGGCCTGCGCGACACCGTGCGGCCATACAACCAGTTCGCCGGCACCGGCACCGGATTCTCTTTTGCCAACTACAATGCCGACGAGATGCTGGGCACGATTTTCTATGCCGAGCAGATCTTCTATGATGATCGCGACGCCTGGGACGCCATGGTGAAGCGCGGCATGCAGGCGGATTTCTCGTGGAACGAATCCGCCAAGAAATATGAAGCCCTGTACGATTCCCTATCTTAACGTCCTGTGTTTTGCCGCTTGCCGCATCCTGTGTGCAGGCGGCATTTTTTTGCGCGGATTTTACCGGTATTTTGTTTTGTTTTTGCGCACACATGGATTTTCTTGCGGAATATGCCTCCCCCTCTTGACAAGCGGTTAGCGTGGGCATACAATAAATATTGTTAACCAAGGGAAACAATTCACGGATTCATCAAAGGGGGAATGGGATGAAAACCCTTGCAAACCTGAAGCCCGGTCAGTCGGGCGTTGTGCGTGAGCTCACCGCCGAGGGCGCCGTCAAGCAGCGCTTTCTCGATATGGGCATCACTCGCGGCGTATCCATCATCATGGAACGGCGCGCGCCGTTCGGCGATCCGCTCGCGGTTCGCCTGCGCGGCTACAGCCTGTCGCTTCGCAGGGACGAAGCGCAAAAAATTTGTCTTGAGGAATGGAACTAAAACAGCAAAATGGGAAGAACAACTATTGCCATCATGGGCAATCCGAACAGCGGCAAAACCACCCTGTTCAACAAGCTGACCGGTTCCAACCAGCACGTCGGCAACTGGCCGGGTGTGACGGTCGACCGTAAGACCGGTCAAATCAAGCACGCGGGCAAAACGGTCGACGTCGTCGACCTGCCCGGTATCTATTCGCTCTCGCCCTACACGCAGGAGGAGATCATCGCGCGCGAATTCGTCCTTTCGGAGGAGCTGGACGGCATTCTCAACATCGTAGATGCCGCCAACATCGAGCGCAACCTGTACTTAACCATGCAGCTCATCGCCCTGGGGCTTCCCATGGTGATTGCGCTCAACTTTATTGACGACTGCCGCGCGCAGGGCATCCAGATCGACTGCGACGCCATGGGCGAGGCGCTCGGCGTGCGCGTCATCCCCATTTCGGCACGGCGCGGGGAAAACATGTCTGCCCTCCTGGATGCGGTTACGGGTGAAATGCAGCCGCCTGTGCGCCAGCCGGGCTATCTGCACGGCGTGGGCGCAGCAATCCGGCAGGTGTCCGGCCTGCTCGAACCGCTGCCGCTGCGGAAAGTCAGCCTGCCCTTCTATGCCTGCAAATTTTTGGAGGGCGACAGTCATGTGCAAAAGACGGTCGAACTGCCGGAAAATATCCGGCATGAGATCTCACACATTGCGCTCGGCCTGTGCAGCCATCAGAATTCCACCGACAATCAGATGATCATGGCGGATGCGCTCTATGATTTCATCGAAACCGTGGTAAAAAAATGCTATCAGCGGCCGATGAACCCTAAGCTTACCACCACGGAACGCATTGACCGCATTGTGATGAACAAATGGCTGGCGCTGCCCATCTTCGCGGTGCTTATGTGCATCATGTTCCTGACCACGTTCGGGCCGGTGGGCTCGTTCCTGATGGATGGGCTGGACAACCTGATCCAGGGGCATTTTTCGCCGTTTGTGGAAAGCCTGCTGGTGGACGCGGGCGCGTCCGACTGGGTGATCGGCCTAGTGTGCGACGGCGTCATCGGCGGCGTTGGCGGCGTGGTGAGCTTCCTGCCGCAGATCATCATCCTGTTCTTTTTCCTGTCTATTTTGGAGGATACCGGCTACCTCGCGCGTATTGCGTTCGTAATGGACACCCTGCTGCGTAAGATTGGCCTGTCGGGCAAATCGTTCGTGCCCATGCTGATGGGCTTTGGCTGCACAACCCCGGCGGTCATGGCCGCACGCACCATGGAAAACGAAAAAGACCGCCGCATGACCATCATGCTCACGCCATTCATGTCTTGCGGCGCCAAGCTGCCGGTATATGCGCTGTTTGCGCACACCTTTTTCCCGGGCCATGCCGGGCTGGTCACCATCAGCCTGTATGTCCTCGGCATTTTTATGGCGATCATCGCGGGCTTCCTGCTGAAAAAGACCGTATTCCGCGGCGTATCGTCGGGTTTCGTGCTCGAACTGCCGACCTACCGCCTGCCCACCTTCAAGGGCACGGTGCGCAACATGCTCGACCGCGCAAAGGACTTTCTCACAAAGGCCGGTACAATTATTTTCCTGATGAGTGTGCTCATCTGGCTGCTGCAAAACTTTACCCCAACCCTATCGGTTGCGCAGACCTCAGCCGACTCCATCCTCGGCTGCTTCGGCCGTTTCCTCGCGCCCGTGTTCGCACCGCTTGGGTTCGGCACCTGGGAGGCCGCGGTATCGCTGCTGGCCGGCTTGGTTGCCAAGGAAGCGGTGGTTTCCACGCTGTCCGTGCTGTATGGCGCCGGCGGCGACAGCGCAATGCTGTCTTCGCTTCTCGCGGGCAGCTTTACCCCGCTGGCCGGATACTGTTTTCTGGTCTTTACTCTGCTTTATATGCCCTGCATGTCCGCCTTTGCGACCATCAAGCGCGAGATGGGCGGATGGCGCTGGGCGTTTGGTTCGGCGGCGTTGCAGATTGCTCTGGCGTGGCTGACCGCGTTTATTATCCACACCATCGGCAGTATTATCCTGCTGTAAGCGACATCTTTGGGAGGAATTATGGCACTCATTCGTGAATCGGGGGAAAATTACCTGGAGCTGATTTTGGACATCTCGCGCGAGCAGGGTTCGGTGCGCTCGGTGGATATCGCGCGTCGGCTGGGCGTGTCGCGCGCATCGGTGTCCAAGGCGCTCGGCGTGCTGCGCGAGGCCGGAATGGTCGAACCGGCATACTATGGAAAGGTGGTACTGACCGCGGCCGGCTTGGAACGCGCGGCCGAGGTGCGCCGCCGTCACGAACTTTTGTGCCGTTATCTGGTCGAGACGCTCGGCGTGCCGCGCGACATCGCGGAAAACGACGCCTGCCGCATGGAACATGTGGTCAGCGCGGAGATGATCGACCGTCTCCGTGAGGCGATGGAACGAAAATAATGCGGCTCCCCGGGCGTTTGCCCGGGGATTTTGCATTCCTGTGCAGTTTGCTGGTATGCACATGCGGGGATTTTTGGTATAATGACCGCAAGCGGCCATTATACGCTTATTTCACGATTATACCATAGCGGCGCTAATGCGGAGGTTTTGCTGAAATTTTACCTGCCGCTATGGTATAATGACCGCAAGCGGCCATTATACACTTATTTTATAATTATACCATAGCGGCGCTAAAGCGGAAATTTTGCCGAAATTTTGCCTGCCGCTATGGTATAATAAGCGACAGATAAGAATCTTTTCAGGAGGAATCTCACATGATCAAACTGATCGCCGCCGATTTGGACGGCACGCTGCTTGATAGCCGCAAGCAACTTTCCCCCGGTCTACCTGCTTTGCTGCGACAGTTGAGCGACAAGGGAATTCGCTTTACACCGGCTTCTGGGCGGCAGTATTACAACCTGATCCAGCTGTTTCCTGGGCTGGAGCATGAATTACTTTTCATCGCAGAAAACGGGGCGATGACGGTGGACCGCGGCAAGGCGCTGTTTGTGGACGAAATTCCTCTGAAGGATTTACAGAAACCGCTGGAAATTACGCGCAAAGCTGTAGGCGTTTACACGATCCTTGCTGGTGAAAAAACGGCGTATTGCGAGGATGATAATCCGGTTTTTCGCGAAAATGCGGAAATGTATTATGCCAAGCTGACGCATGTCCCCGACCTGCTGGAAGCCGCGCGACACGACCGCATCTGCAAGATTGCGGTGTTTGAAAAAGGGAACGCGGAGCG
>URFQ01000031.1 GCA_900547195.1 uncultured Butyricicoccus sp. | reverse complement strand
CGGCGAAATCCTGTTTAAAGCGCGCTGCGGCGCGAAGGACTTTTTAGACAAGCTGGTGCCGCCGCTCCATGGAGCGGCGGCATTTTTACTATCCTTCGAGCGCGTAGCCGGTCACCTGCCAGCCGTCAGCCTTCAATAACGTCAGGGTGAGATACTGGGCGGTGTCGCTGCCTTCAGATTGGAATTGCAGCGAAACCTCGATTTCTCCACCGGCTGCAAGGTCTTCGGGATGCCATTTGAGCACCGTGTAGGAAAGGGTGATTGGCTCGGGATAGGGCTCTGCGGGCTGTCCCCAGAACAAAAGCGCCTGCATGCCCTCCACATCCTGTGTAAAAAAGGCTGTTGCGAACTGCTGCGCCGCAATCTGCATCGCTACGCTTTCCGGGGTGTTCAGCCAGTCCGTGCTGTCCTGGGCCGCGGATGACAGATCTGGTGCGGGAGCGGATGCTGCCGGTTGGGCGGGCTGCGGATGCAGCGTCCAGCCCGCATAGCCGCAAAGGGCGCACGCGCCTGCGACCAGCAGGCCGATGATCAGGCGCGGGGCAAAACGGCCGGGCCGGCTATCCCGCACCTGCTCAAGCGCCAGTTCATCGACCGACAGGCCGAGGATCTGCGCGGCTGCCATCAGGTTTTCCGTGTCCGGATAGGATTGCGCGGTTTCCCATTTGGAGACCGCCTGACGGCTGATGCCGAGCGCTTCGGCAAACTGTTCCTGGGATAATCCGGCGGCTTCCCGTGCGGCTTTTAATTTTTCTGCAAAATGCATAAGGTTCACCTCCAGTCCTATCGTACCGTGCTTTACCGAAAAACACCACCAACTGCCTGTCAACTATCGGTTGCGGCGGGGGAAATGATACAAAGGCCGCCCCGAACCGGGGCGGCCTTTACATACCTGCTTACAGGAAATACTTCACGCCGTTTTCAAAGACCGGCTGATACTTTTCGCCGTAGATATTCCGGCCGACATACGGGCTGTAACGCTCGGTGTGGCCCATCTTGCCGAGAACGCGGCCATCCGGGGAGGTGATGCCCTCAATCGCACACATGGAGCCGTTCGGGTTCCATGCAATGTCCATGGACGGGCTGCCCGAAAGGTCGGTGTACTGGAACGCGACCTGGCCGTTTGCAACCAATCCGTCAATCACATGCTGCGGAGCGACAAAGCGGCCCTCGCCATGGGAAATGGCGATGGAGTGCAGGTCGCCGACCTCGCAGGAGGACAGCCACGGGCTCTTCACCGACGCCACGCGGGTGGTCACATAGCGCGACTGATGGCGGCCGATGAGGTTGAAGGTCAGCGTCGGGTCGTCCGCGCCCATGGTGTCGCGGATCTCGCCGTAAGGCACCAGCCCCAGCTTGATGAGCGCCTGGAAGCCGTTGCAGATGCCGAGCATCAGGCCGTCGCGCTGCTGAAGAAGCTCATGGATGGAAGCCTTGATGCCCGGGCCGCGCAGGAAAGACGCGATGAACTTGCCCGAGCCATCCGGCTCGTCGCCGCCCGAGAAACCGCCCGGCAGAATGACCATCTGCGCGCGGCGGATGGCGCTCTCCAGCTGCTCCGCCGACTGCGCGAGCGCGTCCGCCGAATAGTTGCGCACAACAATGATTTCAGCCGCGCCGCCTGCGGTTTCAATGGCCTTCGCGGTGTCGTATTCGCAGTTGGTGCCCGGGAAGACCGGGATGACGGCCAGCGGCTTCGCGCTCTTGACCGCCGGAGCAGCCACGTTGCGCTCGGGGAAGGAGACGGTTTCCAGCTTATCGTCCGAAGCCGCAGCCCTGGTCGGGAACACCGACTCCAGGCGGCCTTCGAACGCAGCCTTGAGCTCGTCCAGCGTCACGCTCTCGCCGCCGACCTCGATGGACTGCCGCGCGGCGGTGTCGCCGACCTTCCAGGCGTGCGGCAGTTCCTGGGCCGCCTCGACCAGAATGCCGCCGAAGTTCTTAAGGAACAGGGCGTCCGCCGGGAAGCCCTCGTCGAACGCAAAGCCGACGTCGTTGCCAATGGCCATCTTGCAGACGCCCTCGGCGACGCCGCCAACCGACAGCGCCCAGGCCGAAACAATCTTGCCCTCGGAGATCAGGCTGTAAACCTCGTCCCACATGTCTTTGATCATATCGTAATCGGGCGTACCGTCCGTGGTGTACGCCGCGTCGAACAGGTAAACCGGATGGCCGGCCGCCTTGAATTCCGGAGAGATCAGCAGATCGGCCTCCTGTGGGGCGATGGCAAAGGAGACCAGCGTCGGCGGCACGTCCATGTCGTCAAACGAGCCGGACATCGAGTCCTTGCCGCCGATTGCGCCGAGGCACAGCCCCTCCTGCGCCGTGTATGCGCCGAGCAGGGCCGCGAGCGGCTTGCCGAAGCGCTTCGGGTCCTTGCCGAGGCGCTCGAAGTATTCCTGGAAGGTCAGATAGGCGCGCTCGTAGTTACAGCCTGCCGCGACCAGCTTGGCAACCGATTCGATGACCGCCGCGCTCGCGCCGAGGAACGGGTTCTGCTCGGTATAGTAGGGGTCAAAGCCATAGGCCATGACCGATGCGGTGGAAGCCTGGCCGGACAGCGCCGGCAGGGTTGCCGCCATGACCTGCGCCGGGGTCAGCTGGTTCTTGCCGCCAAAGGGCATAAAGACCGAGTTCGCGCCGATCGAGCCGTCAAAGCGCTCGACAAGGCCGCGCTCAAGGCAGACGTTCAGCGAAGCGGCGTGGTGCAGCAGCTGCTCGGAAAGGGTATCGCCGTCCGGGGTGCGCTCGATGGAGGGCGCATCCAGGCGCGGGATTTCAGCGGTGGCGTGCTTGGCGCAGCCGTTGGTGTTCAGGAAGCCGCGGGATACGTCCACGATGGTCTTGCCGTTCCACGTCATGCGCAGGCGGCCCGTATCCGTTACGACCGCCACCTTGACCGCCTCGAGGTTCTCCCTCGCAGCTTCTTCGATAAACCTGTCCGCGTCCTTCTCGCGGACCACGACCGCCATGCGTTCCTGCGATTCGGAGATGGCCAGCTCGGTGCCGTCCAGGCCGTCGTATTTTTTCGGCACCATATTGAGGTCAATGTCCAGGCCGTCGGCCAGCTCGCCGATGGCGACGGATACGCCGCCCGCGCCAAAGTCGTTGCAGCGGCGGATCATGCGGGTGACCTCCGGATTGCGGAACAGGCGCTGGATCTTGCGTTCCTCGGGCGGGTTGCCCTTCTGGACTTCTGCGCCGCAGGTTTCAAGGGATTCCCCGGTGTGCTTCTTGGAGGAGCCGGTCGCGCCGCCGCAGCCGTCGCGGCCGGTCTTGCCGCCGAGCAGAATGACGATGTCGCCCGCCTCGGGCACTTCGCGGATGACGTTCCCGGCCGGGGCCGCGCCGACGACCGCGCCGATCTCCAGACGCTTGGCGATATAGCCCGGATGATAGATCTCGTGCACCAGGCCGGTCGCCAGGCCGATCTGGTTGCCATAGGACGAATAGCCGGCCGCGGCGGTGGTGCATAGCTTGCGCTGGGGCAGCTTATGCGGCAGGGTCTCGGAAAGCGGCACGGTCGGGTCGCCCGCGCCGGTCACGCGCATGGCCTGATAAACGTAGGAACGGCCGGAGAGCGGGTCACGGATGGCGCCGCCGAGGCAGGTCGCCGCGCCGCCGAACGGCTCGATTTCGGTCGGGTGGTTGTGGGTCTCGTTCTTAAACATGAGCAGCCAGTCCTCAAAATGGCAGCCGCCTTCCGGATTGTCCACCTTGACCTTGATCTGGATGGAGCAGGCGTTGATCTCCTCGGATTCGTCGAGGTTCGTCAAATAACCGCGCTTTTTGAGCACCTTGGCCGCCGCTGTCGCGATGTCCATGAGGGTCACCGGGCGCTTCGCCGCCTTCTCTTCGCCATAGACCTCGACGCGCGCCGCAAGATAGCGGTCGAACGCATCCTGTACCATCGGGTCTTCAATGGCCGTGCCGTCGATCTCGGTCAGGAAGGTGGTGTGGCGGCAGTGGTCGGACCAGTAGGTATCGATCATGCGCACTTCGGTGATGGTCGGGTCGCGGCGCTCCTCGGAAGCAAAGTAATTCTGAAGGAACTTCAGGTCGTCAAGATCCATCGCAAGGCCGAGCCCGCGCAGCATTTCCGCCAGCGCAGCCTCGTCCATGGCGGTGAAGCCCGCGACGGTGTCGACTTCGGTCGGGATTTCGTAAACGGCTTTCAGGGTCGCGGGTTTCTGCATGGAGGCCTCGCGCGCCTCAACGGGGTTGATCAGGTAATTCTTGACCTTTGCAAGCTCTTCCGCGGTCAGCGTGCCCTCGAGCACATAAACCTTGGCCGCCGCCACCGCCGGGCGTTCGCCGCCGGTCAGCAGCTGGATGCACTGGGCGCAGGAGTCCGCGCGCTGGTCGAACTGGCCGGGCAGGGGTTCCACAATGAGCACGGTGTGCGCGCATTCGGGCAGAGGGAAGGCTTCGTCGTAGCAGACGTCGGCCATGGGCTCGGAAAAAACGATCTGCTTCGCCTTTTCATACGCTTCCGGGGTCAGGCCCTCGGCGTCATAGCGGCACAGATAGCGTACGCCGGTCAGCGTCTTGATTTCGAGCTGTTCGGCGAGGCTTTTGAGAAGGCCGCGGGCTTCCACATCGAAGCCGGGGCGCTTTTCGGAAAAACAACGGTAAACTGCCATGTTAGACTCCTTATGTATTCCGGATTTGACCAAAGAAAGGGCGGAGAAAGCAGGGGAAGGGTTCCGCTGTTTTTCCGCGCCGGTCAGTTATATTCTATCACTATTATGATACCGTATTTTTATAGCGGTTATCAAGCGATAAACTGCCGAAACCACATTGAAATTCCCTGTGGATAGTGTATAATTTAATCAAAGGGGGCAGCCATGCAAGGCCGCCCCGTATATAGAAAAGCGGCGCGGGCAGGAGATAAGCGCCGCTCCGCCGCCGCTGTGTTTCATCCTATGCAGCCCGGCGCGCGGTTGTGAAAACGAGGAGGATTCTATAAAATGAACATCAAGCTTTCCCCGTCGATCCTGTCGGCGGACTTTGCAAACCTGGAGCGCGACATGAAAACCGCGGTGGACGCGGGCGCGGAGTACGTCCATGTGGACGTCATGGACGGCCATTTTGTGCCCAACATCACCATTGGCGCGCCGGTGGTGAAGGCGCTGCGTAAGGCGACCGGCGCGGTGCTGGACGTGCACCTCATGATCTCCGACCCGGACAGGTATCTGGACGATTTTATTGGCGCGGGTTCGGATATCATCACCGTGCATTATGAATCGAACGGCGATACGCTGGAGCAGCTGAAGAAGATCAGGGCGGCCGGCGTCAAAGCGTCCTGCACCATCAAGCCCGGCACCCCGGCGGACGTGCTGCTGCCCCTGCTGCCGTACTGCGACATGGTGCTGATCATGACGGTAGAACCCGGCTTTGGCGGGCAGGGCTTTATCCCGGAGTGCATGGACAAAATCAAGTTCATTCGCAAGGCCATCCAGGAGGGCGGTTATGACTGCGAGCTGGAGATCGACGGCGGCGCCAAGCTGAACAACACCGCGGATATTGTGGCGGCTGGCGCAGATGTGATTGTGGCCGGTTCGGCGGTCTTTGGCGGCGACATTGCCGCGAACGTCAAGGGCTTCCATGAGGTTTTTGCCGAAGGCGCGGCCAAGGCTGCATGGACCAAGTAATTCCGAAAGACAGGAACGCCCGGATGCGCTGCATCCGGGCGTTTTGTCATGTTGCGATGCTGGAAACCAGCGCCTGCATTTCCGATTTGGAAGAGACGGCGTGGGTCTTCGCAAGGATTTGTTCCTGCTGCGCGGGCGTCATGGCCTCGAAGCGGTGAAGCGCTGCTTCGTTCTGCATCAGCGCCATACCAAACCCCATGGGCAAGTCTCGCATTGGATTCATGGTTCGTCACCTCAAAAAAAGCATGCCCACAAGAATAGCACACAAAACAAGAAATATATGGATAATGCTCAGGCGTTGCCCGAGCGTGCGCGCAGCGCGGCGATGGTTGCGAGCGTGTCGCCAAGTTGAGTCAGAATGGCGGCGGCCAGCGCAAGGTCATCATCGGACAGGTTTTCTGCAATCGCGGCTGCAAGGGCGCTGATGGTTGTGGGAACGGTAAGAGACTGCATGCGGATATCACCTCGTACCAGCTTATGCATGGCAGAAGGCAAGAGAAACCGGGCTTCTCCGGTGCATCTCCGGGGGGATGCGTCAGTTTTAATTTTTCTTGCGGAACAGCATGCCAAATATTGCGCGGACAAGCGGGCCTGCGGCGAAAAGCCGCCGACACAGTGCCATAGGGGGATTAGGGACTGTGGTTTGAATCCACTTTGCAATATACCCTGTAACAAAGCGGTTGCGGCAAAGCCCGTCATGGGACACGTTCATATACATGTTCCCAGCCGGCAGACGGTTGAAAACTGTGCCGTAAGCAAACGCGGCGGATTCGGATACCGGGGAGTTTAGCGCCTGTCCGGTTTGAAATTTCATGGACATAGGATTTAAAGGCAGTCGCATTAAAGGATACAAACGACGCGCCGCCATCCGGCCGCCCGCCAGGAGGATCGGTTTGCTGTGCGCCTGCGGCTGCGTGGTCTGGGGTCAGCCTGTCTCCGCGGATACGTTTTTAAAATTTGAAAAATATTTGCCAATGCCATGTGCAAGGCCGGCTCATGCCGATTCTTCCGCGCCAAAGGGCTGGGCGAGCAGGCCCGGCGTATAAATACCAAAAGACCGGGCGGTACAGAATCCTGTACCGCCCGGTTTGCCGTTGGAGCGGATGATGGGAATCGAACCCACATAGCCAGCTTGGGAAGCTGGAGTTTTGCCACTAAACTACACCCGCATAACGTTATTTATTATAACTGCCCTTTATAGTTTTGTCAAGACATTTTCTGGATTCTCTCTTCACACTTGACGCGATGTATTCGGTTGTGATACGCTGTACAGAATAATCCGTGGAAAGTGCTGGACAGGAGGGGAATTATGGGAGTAAATGCTCTTCAGGTGGTGCTGCGTCTGCTTTGTGCCTTTGATGGGGAGCGCTGGCTGCGCATTGCGGCGACCATGGTGGAGGATGACAACATCGAAGCGCAGAAGCATATGCTGGAGGCCTATCCTTCGCTCCAGGCAATGTATCGGCCCGGCGACGGAAATACGCAGGTATTCTACTTGAAGGATGCGACGGCGACGTTCTCCTCGTTCACCGCAGCGCCTAAGACAGTAACATTTTAAAGGACGGAACAGCCCGGTTTGCAAAGGAAAAAACCGGGCTGTCCTATATCCGTGTTCCGGATCCATGGAATATCTTCAGCCGAAAAAATTTTGTGAGGCAAAAAACAGCGCTCACATTTGTAAATGCCGTAAGATTTTTCGAAGCCTGTCCTGATATTATGATGCACACAAAAAGCACTTGCATTGCGCAAGTGCTTAAAAATCTGGTCGAGGTGACAGGATTCGAACCTGCGGCCTCTTCGTCCCGAACGAAGCGCTCTACCAAGCTGAGCCACACCTCGATGCTTTATTTTCCGAGCTGTTCTCAATGACAGCTTCATTAGTATATCGCAGGGCGCGAAAAATGTCAACAGGAAAATTAAAAATTCTTTTAAAAATTTTCAAGCCCCTCCACACCGCCGGTTTGCCTGCAGCATAGGATGCCTCAAGGAGGGAAACGGTATGCCATACTTCTTGGAATGTATCATTGGGACATTGGCGGCGGTCGGGTTTATTTGCATTTTAAAAGGGGTCTATGATATAATCATGACAAGCTATGCACGCACCGGCCAGCCCGCCACGCTCTTTCTCAGCGGCGACGGCACTTCACCGGACAGCGAACATCTGCTGCTTGCGGCCGAACAGGCCCGGCGGCTGTATTTGCCCAGTATGCAAATTGTCTTTTTAGAACTGGGAGATACGGCGGAAGGGGAGACCCTGGCCGCTCGCATCGCGGCACGGCGCGGCATTACCTACATCAAATAGCAAAGGATTTCGGCCATGCAGGAATTTCCCGAACAACAGGAATATCAGATGGTCTGCGGTACTGTGGCGCAGATCGTATTTCAAAATGAGGAAAACGGCTATGCTGTGCTGCGCCTGATCGCCCGGGACGGCGAGGAGATCACCGCAACCGGCTATATCCCCGGCCTCGGGCTGGGAGAGGAGCTGACGCTCGGCGGCCGCTGGACGAACCATCCGTCTTACGGCGAACAGTTTGCAGCCGAGAGTTTTGAACGCCGCCTGCCCGAAACCGCGCGCGGCATTGCCGATTATCTGGGCTCCGGCCTGATCAAAGGCATCGGGCCACGGCTGGCGGTCAAAATTGCAGAAAAATTTGGCGAGGAAACTTTTGATATCCTGCAAAACGACCCCGCGCGGCTGACCGAAATCAAGGGGATTACCCCGAAGAAAGCGCGCGACATCGGCCGCCAGTTCACGCAGATGAGCGAGATGCGGCTGCTGATGGATTTCCTCACCGAGAACGGCCTGCCGGTCTGGCTCACGCCAAGGCTTTATAAACGCCTCGGCGTGGCTGCGATGGACGCGCTTACGGAAAACCCCTATCTGCTCTGCGACGAATATTATGAAATCGACTTCGGCATGGCGGATGGGCTGGCGCTGAACCTTGGCCTGCCCCGCCTGTCCGATGAGCGCGCGGACGCGGGCGTTCTGTATACGATGTCCTTCAACCTGTCGAACGGCCATACCTTTATCCCGGTCGAAAAACTGGTCGCGGCTGCATGCCGGCTGCTCAGCGACGACGAAGTGGAATTCGATGAGGAACGCGCGCATGCCAGCCTGCACCGGCTGGAAGCACGCGGACAGGTGGTGCGCGAACAAATCGCCGGGCGTGACGCAGTCTATCTGAGGCAGATGTATGAGGCCGAGGATTTCCTGGCAGGCTGCCTCAAGCAGCTGGCGGAGCAGGAATATACATACGATTTTGATTTGAATGAGCTGCTGCGCTCGCTGGAACTGGACGCCGATGTGACCTATGCGCCGCTCCAGCAGGAAGCGATCGCCAAGGCTGCAAAATACGGCGTATCCATCCTGACCGGCGGCCCCGGCACCGGCAAGACCACCGCCGTGCGCGGAATGCTGCGCGTGTTTGAAGCGCTTGGCCTGGACGTGGTGCTCGCCGCGCCGACCGGCCGCGCGGCAAAGCGGCTCAGCGAACTGTGCGGCATGGAGGCAAAAACCATCCACCGCCTGCTGGAAGCCGGGTACGGCGGGGGCGGCAAGCTGGTGTTCCAGCGCTGCCTGACCAACCCGCTTGACTGCGATGTGATCGTGCTCGACGAGGTCTCCATGGTCGATATCGCGCTGATGCAGGCGCTGCTTGCCGCCATGCCCTACGGTGCGCGGCTGGTGCTTGTCGGGGACGCCGATCAGCTGCCGCCCGTCGGGCCGGGCAATTTCCTGCGCGACCTGATCGCCTCGGGCCGCGTGCCTGTCACGCAGCTCACCGAAATTTTCCGGCAGGCGCGCGAAAGCGACATTGTCATGAATGCGCACGCCATCAACGAAGGCCGGATGCCCAGCCCCTCGGGCAAAGACGGCGATTTCTTCATTATGAAAAAAACCGACCCGGCCGCCGTCGTGCAGACGGTCACCGAACTGTGCCGCGACCGCCTGCCGCGGTACTATGGGTTTGCCCCCGGCCAGATCCAGGTGCTGGCCCCGTCGAGGCGGCAGGGCGCGGGCACTGCCCGTCTCAACCGTCAGTTGCAGGAGGCCCTGAATCCCGCGACGCCCGAAAAGCAGGAAAAACGCTTTGGCGATACCGTGTTCCGGGAGGGCGACCGCGTCATGCAGATCCGCAACAATTATGACATTGTCTGGGAGCGGATCGACGGCCATGATCAGGGCGCCGGGATGTTCAACGGCGACGTGGGCGAAATTTTGCAGATTTTCCCCGGGCAGGAGTGCCTGCTCGTCAAGTTTGACGACAAAATCGCCACATATACCTTTGACATGCTGGACGAGCTGGAGCTGGCGTATGCGATGACCGTCCACAAGGCGCAGGGCAGCGAGTTTGAAGCGGTTGTGGTTGCGCTGTCTTCGGGCGTGTCGCGCCGCCTGCTGACGCGCAACATCCTGTATACCGCCATCACGCGCGCCAAGCGGCTGCTTGTGATTGTGGGCGCGCAGGAAACCATCGCGGCCATGGTGAATACCAACACGCGCGGCCGGCGGTACAGCGCCCTCAAAGCGCGGATGCTGCTGGAGGACGGACCGGAATGAAATTGCTGCATTTGTGGTATCCGTCGGTCTGTAAGGTGTGCGGCGCGGGGCTGGAGGAGGGCGAGCGCATCCTGTGTGAAAGCTGCCTGAAGGAAGGCGGCTACTGGTTGGCCGAGCGCTTTGCGGTTCCGGGCGCGGACGGTGCGGATGCGCCGCTCGTATACAAAGGCTTTGTACGAAACGCCATGCATGCCTATAAATTCCGCTATCATCGGGCGTATGCCGACTGGTTTGCCGCCCTCGCAGGCGACTGCCTGAGCGCCTACCTCGATACCTGGAGGCCCGATATGGTCACCTTTGTGCCGCTCGGCTTCGGGCGGTGGATGAAGCGCGGCTATAACCAGTCCGGCCTGGTGGCGAGGCTTGTTGCCAGGCGGTTTGGGCTGCCCTGCGCGCGTACGCTCCGCAAGCGGATGGGCATCCGCGTCCAGTCCAGCCTGTCGCACGAACAGCGCGCTGCAAACATCAAAGGCGCGTTTCGGATTCGAAGGCATGCGGGGGTTTCCGGCAAACGGGTGCTGCTCATGGACGATGTGGTCACCACCGGCTCGACGGCGGCCGAGTGCGTGCAGACGCTGCGTGAGGCGGGCGCCCGCGCGGTATATGTGCTCAGTATGACAAAAACCCCGGTTTTTCGTAGATAATGTTTTGTAAATGTTCAAATTTTCCCCGAAGTTCTCTGTTTTTGACCATTGCATTATGCGGCAAATACGGTATAATAAACTAGATAACAAGGATAAGTACTGGAAGGCAGGTTTGGCCGTATTATGAGTGGTTCTGTTTCCCCCATCAAAAAGATGCTGGGTTCCCTTCGATTTTTTACAAATGATATCGGCATTGACCTTGGCACTGCGTCGGTGCTGGTCTATGTCAAGGGCAAGGGCATTGTGTTAAACGAGCCCTCGGTGGTCGCGGTGGACAAGTCGAACGGCAAGATCCTGTCGGTCGGCGCCGATGCGCAAAAGATGCTTGGCCGCACGCCGGGCAATATTGTGGCTATCCGCCCGCTGCGCGAAGGCGTCATCTCAGACTATGAGATGACCGAACGGATGATTAAGGAATTTATCCGCAAGGTGCTGGGCTTCCGCTTGTTTAAGCCGAACGTGGTCATGTGCGTGCCGTCGATCATCACCGAGGTCGAGGAGCGCGCCGTCATCGACGCGGGCACGCAGGCCGGCGCGAAGCGCGTATTCCTCGTGGAAGAACCGGTTGCGGCCGCCATTGGCGCGGGCATCGACATCGCGAAGCCGAACGGCAACATGATTGTGGACATCGGCGGCGGCACCACCGACATCGCGGTCATCTCGCTCGGCGGTATCGTGGAATCCACTTCCATCAAGATCGCGGGCGACAAGTTCGATGAGGCGATTGTCAAGTACATCCGCCGCAAGCACAATGTGCTGATTGGCGAGCGCACGGCAGAGGATATTAAGAAGGAAATCGGCTGTGTCTATCCCCGCCCGGAGGAGACTTCCATGGAGATCAAGGGCCGCTGCCTGATGACCGGCCTGCCGCGCACGTTTACCGTGCAGTCCACCGAGATACTGGGTGCGTTTGAGGAGGTTTCCTCGACCATTGTGGAGGCCATCCACGCCGTGCTCGAGCGCACGCCCCCGGAGCTGACCGGCGATATTTCGACGAACGGCATTGTTATGACCGGCGGCGGCGCAATGGTCTGGGGCTTCGATAAGCTGATTGCCGCCAAGACCGGCATCCCGACCCGCGTGGCCGACGAAGCGATTTCCTGCGTCGCGCTGGGCACCGGCTCGTGTCTGGAGCATCTGGAAACCATGCAGGACGGCACCATGAACCTGTCCCGCCGGCGCCAGATGATGAACTGAAAGGCAAACCCCGAGACAGCAACGTCTCGGGGTTTTTCTGTATCTAAATTGCAATTGCAAATGAAATTACCCATGCTATACGATTGGTACAAAGCCAGGGACGGGAAGGGCACAGGACTGCGGACGAAAGGGCAGCCTGCGGCATATGTGTCAGCGGCGGGAGGCTTTGCAGAAAAGGCCCGCTTATCTGGTTTTGCGATGAAAATAGGCGTCGGTTGCCCGGCGCACCTCGGGCGCGAGGATCCACAGCCCATAAAGGTTTGGAAACGCCATAAGGGCTGCTGAAATATCGCAGATGGTAAGCAGGTCGGTGAGCGGGAATAACGATGCGGCGGCAACCGAAACGGCAACCCCAAACGGATAGGCGGCCCGGGCGAACCGCCCCGCATGCAGCCAGCGCAGGCAGGCCAGCCCATAAAAGCTCCAGCCGAGCACCGTGGATGCGGCAAGGAAAATTACAGTAATTGCAATAAAACCATTCGCAAAGCGCCCGAAAACACCTTCATATGCGGCGATGGTCATGGCAAGACCGGTTTTGCCGCTTTCATGCGCGCCGGTCACCAGAATGACGAGCGCGGTCGTCAGACAGACGACAAAGGTATCCAGAAAGACCTCCACCGCGCCCAGCAGCCCCTCTTCGCAGGGGCGGGTACCCGCTGTGCAGCCGTGGGCGATCGGCGCGGAGCCCATGCCGGCTTCGTTGGAGAATACGCCTTTGGCGAAGCCGTCCGCGACCGCATGCGCGGTTAGCAGGCCGAGCACGCCGCCGCCTGCCGCGAGCGGGTCGGCTGCGCCATGCAAAATGGCGGCAAACGCATCCGGCAGCCGGTCGCGGTGCGTTACGAGCACCGCCGTGCCGCCCGCGAGATACAGCACGGTCATTACCGGCACAAGCACGGCGGAAGCCCGTGCGATGCGCTGTCCGCCGCCGTACAGGATGGGAAGCAGCAAGGCGGCTGTAAGGATGCCGATTCCAAGCGGCGGTATGGGCACAAGCGGGGACAGCGCTTCGGCAATGGCCCCGCCCTGCGCGGCTGAGCCCGTCCCGAGTGCGGACAACACGCAGCACACGGCGAATAATTTGGCAAGCGCGGGCAGGCCGGCGCCGCGCGTCAGATAGACCATCGGCCCGCCGAGCGGCGCGCCGTCCGACACCTGATAACGCACCGCGAGCAGCAGCTCGGAATATTTGGTGGCCATGCCGAAAAAGGCAGCCAGCAGCATGTAAAAGACCGCGCCCGGCCCGCCGAACGTAATGGCAATCGCTACGCCTGCAAGGTTGCCCACCCCAAGCGTGCCGCCGAGCGACGTGCACAGCGCCTGCCAGGGCGAAATGCCGCCGCGCCCAGCCGTCTGCCTGCCCGGACGCAGCAGCTGCGGCAGGCACCAGAACTGCACGAAACGCGATTGCCCGGTCAGGTATGCGCCCGTGCACAGGATAAGCAATACGGTAAACGGCCCCCAAAGGGCGTAGCGGATGCGGAAAAGCAGTTCCATGGTCAAAACCTCCAGTCCCTTTACCGTATGCGGACAGGCAGAGCCGAAGAACCGGAAGTTTGCAACCCGCTTGGCGGATGCCCGGAACTATGGTATAATGACCGCAAGCGGCCATTATACATTAATTTCACGATTATACCATAGCGGCCGCTAAAGCGGAGGTTTTGCCGGAATCCTGCCTGCCGCTATGGTATCGTGGGGGGACACAAAGGGGGCGTTTGCCATGACCGAACAGGAGAAATATATGAAGGCTGCGCTGAAGCTTGCGAAAAAGGCGGCCGAGGAGGGAGAAGTGCCGGTCGGGGCGGTCGTCGTGTGCGATGGGAAGATCGTCGGACGCGGGCGCAACCGCCGGGAAACTAGGAAAAACGCTTTATGCCATGCTGAAATTGAAGCAATTGGAAAAGCATGCAAGAAGCTGGGCGGCTGGCGGCTGCATCGGTGTGATCTGTACGTCACGCTCGAACCCTGCCCAATGTGTACGGGCGCGATTATCAACAGCCGGATCAAGGCCCTGTACTATGGAGCGCCCGACCCGAAGGCGGGTTCATGCGGTACGCTGGTGAATTTATTCGACATTGCGTACAACCACAAACCCGAGGTTGTCGCCGGGCTGCTGGAAGAGGAATGCGCGGAAATGCTGCGGGCATTCTTTCGGGAGCTGCGCGCGCGGAAAAAAGCGGAGAAACTCAAAAAAGCGGCCCAATGAAAAAGCAAGGGGATGTCCCTTGCTTTTTGCTTATTTGTAACGGGAGCAATCGGGCGCCCAGCCGTCAAGCGGATAGCGCTGAATGGCGCCAAACACGCGGCCGCGCAGGCCGGGGAACTGCTTCTCCAATTCCTTAAGCAGCGTCTTGACCTCCTCGCGTTTGGTGTTGCCGTCCGCCGGGCAGGGGTTGTGTACCACCGGCAGGCTATGTCGCCGGGCGAACGACCGCACGGCGTATTCCGGCACATAGAGCAGCGGGCGGATGAGCGTCACGCCCTTGCGGTCAAGGAATGTGACCGGCTTAAAGCACGAGATGCGCCCCTCATAAAAGAGCGACAGCATATAGGTTTCCACCACGTCGTCAAAATGATGCCCGAGCGCGACCTTTTTGCAGCCCGCCGCCAGCGCCGCTTCATGCAGCGCGCCGCGGCGCAGCTTCGCGCACAGCGAGCATGGGTTTTCTTCTTTGCGGATGTCGAATACGATTTGTTTGATCTGGGTTGGGATACGGATATATTCTACGTCCAGACGGCGGCACAGCTCGGCAACCGGTTTAAAGTCCATTTCTTCATAACCCATTTCGAGTGTAATGGCTACGATATCGTACTTTTTCGGGTAAAACCGGTGCAGCTCGGCAAGGGCGGCCAGAAGGGTTAGCGAATCCTTGCCGCCCGACACGCCCACAGCAATCCGGTCGCCTTCCTCGATCATATGGTAATGGTCCACCGCGCGGCGGACAAATGACAGCATTTTCTGCATACATGTTCCTCCAGAGGATTGGAATCTTCCTATAGAATATATAGCAGAAAAGTAGGAAAACTGCAAATGAAAATTTTGAAATTGAAAGTGAGAAAACGGGAGTATATTAGAGATTGGAAGAGAATGAAAGAGTTATCTTGCGGATAAACAAAAATGTGCAAAAAAGCGGTTGACATTCCAAAATTGTTGTGGTTTAATAAATGAGGCTCAAATGAGCCGTTTTCAGTTGTGAATCGTTAGATTTCAATATAAATGGAGGAAAAGCACCATGTCTACTTTTATGGCAAAGGCAGAGACCACGAATCGCAAGTGGTATGTTCTCGACGCTGCCGGCAAGCCGCTCGGCCGCACTGCTGCGACCGCTGCGATGCTCCTGCGCGGTAAGCATAAGCCGGAGTTCACCCCGCATGTTGACGGCGGCGACTTCGTCATCATCATCAATGCCGAAAAGGCAGTTCTGACCGGCAAGAAGCTGGAGCAGAAGTACTACCGTCATCACACCGGCTGGGTCGGCGGCCTGAAGGAAGTCCAGTACCGCACCCTGATGGCTGAGAAGCCGGAAATGGCAATGCAGCTGGCTGTTAAGGGTATGCTCCCGAAGAACAGCATCGGCCGCCAGTCCGCTACCCGTCTGAAGATCTTCAAGGGCGCTGAGCACAATCATGCAGCTCAGAAGCCGGAAGCTTGGGACAAGTAATTCTTGTAAGGAGGAAATAATCAATGTATACGCCTAAGAAAGCATATTTCTACGGTACCGGCAGAAGAAAGTCCTCTGTTGCAAGAGTTCGCCTTTTCCCGGGCGGTACCGGTGAGATCAAGATCAACAACCGCACCATTGACAACTACTTTGGTCTCGAGACCCTGAAGCTGATCGTCCGCCAGCCGCTGGAGGCGACGAACACCACCGGCAAGTTTGACGTGGAGTGCACCGTTACCGGCGGCGGCTTCACCGGCCAGGCCGGCGCAATCCGTCACGGCATCGCGCGCGCACTGCTGCAAGCGGATACTGACGCTTACCGCGCAACCCTGAAGGCTGCGGGCTTCCTGACCCGTGACCCGCGCATGAAGGAGCGTAAGAAGTACGGCCTCAAAGCGGCCCGTCGCGCTCCGCAGTTCAGCAAGCGCTAAATTTCATATTTGTGCTTACAAAATCCCCGGGGTTTTCCACGGGGATTTTTTGTGCAAAAAGAAAGACACGGAGAAAATCCGTGCCTTCGGTTTTAGGAGATGGCGCCCGAGGGGCTGCACGTGCTTCAGCATTTACAGACAATGCAATAATGAATGCCGCTACAAAAGGGATTAACTTTTACATTGTTTGCTCCAATCTCCGTTTTGTTCATCCCAGACCGCCGTTTTGTCGCTGGCTTTTTGCCATTCGCCGCGCTGTTCGTTTATCGTCCGTGTACCTCCTGGCCGCGTCGGCAACCGCAAATCTTCGTCTGAAATTTTCTGTTCCGGGTAAATTATGGTTGTTTCCTTCACCGTTATCCACAGCGGATGCGTTCACAGATAAGCCACAGCAAAGGGCACGACCAAGCAGAGCACCGCGGCAGCCGCAATGATCCGCGGCTGCCAACGGTTCCGTCGACGCGCTTTTTCGACCTCCGCTTGATCCAGCGTACCCATCAGCGTCGCGGCCAGTTCATCCGGCGCGCCCAAAAACGATTCGACCGATGCGCCTCGTTGACGCAATCCGAAAAATATTCCCGAACAGATTGATACGCTTCCTCGCGAAACTGTTGCTTGCGCTTGCCGGAGCAGGTCACGTGTTGCGCAACCTGCTTCCAGTAAGACTGGAATACCGAATCAGGCATAAATCATCCTTCTGGATTCAAAATGTTTTTAATCGCAGATACGGTGCTGTGAAATTCATCCATCATTATGGGGAGCGCCTCCCGTCCCGCCTGCGTAATGGAAAAATAAACACGCACGCGGTTGTCCTCGGACAAAACCTTTTCGCTTTCTTCGATATAGCCCAGATCTTTCAGTTTGTAGGTTGCCTGATAAAGCGTTGTAAATGCCAACACACCGTTGCTGCGCTCTCGGATGAGCTGATTCAGCTCGTAGGTATACATCGTGCGTTCGCAGAGCAGGCTGAGCACCATCAGCTCGGCCGCTGATTTGCGCACCGCATCTTTTACGCTGAATTCTTTGCATTTGCGGCTGCGGTGGCCAGAAGAAGTATTCACAGTATCATCCTTACTTTTATACTTTGATAATGGTATCATCCTTGAAGAACGGCCAAAATGCAATTTTTTTATTGCCATCATTGTACAGCAAAGTTATAAAAAACGCAATATAATTTATTTTATAAATATAATGCTTGACAGCCATAAAATTTAACAGTATAATTAAAGAAACACAAGAAAATACATGGAGAATAATAAAAATATGACATTTACGGTATCAAAATGCGCATTTCAACAATGAGCATTTGATATAAAAATTTTTTGTGGAGGTGTTCGTATGAACAAGAAGAAACTGGCGTGTACAGCAATGGCGGTATGTATGGCGCTGTCGATGACGGCTGGGGCGGTCGGCGCGGCCGGGGTGGAAACGAACCCGGAAGCCGAAAGGATTTTGCAGGAGACCGGGATACAGCTTGTATCTCTTACGGACGAGCCTGTCACGTATCAGCCCCATAACACTGCAATCAGTCCGGCGGATGAAATCGAAGCAGTTACCGGAATACGTCTGGTTTCGCTGACCGATAGCCCGGTGCAATATGTACCGGTTACTCTGGCGGAAGAGGCGGATGTGCGCGCAACAACCCGCCCGACGAAGGAAGCGGAATCTTATCCGTATGAACAGAGCTGGAGCGGAACGGTAAATTATACGTATACGAACCGGTACTTCAGCACCGGGGATTTGAGAGGGGCATTTGACGCTTCTGCGGCAGGAAAATTCTATGCCGATTTTTACAATTTGGACGGCAAGTATCTTGGCGGCATCGCAGCTTCTCAGAATGGCGGCAGATATGAAGTCCGTTCGTATCTGAATACCTGGGATACCAAATATTATTACGTGATTCTGACCAATGAATCCGGCTCTGCATCGAAGAGCGCGTACTATAAAGCCTCCCTGCTCTTGGATTAAGCTTCCCTGTTTTACAGCAAACCCCGAGCGGGTTTTTTACCTTTTCCGCTGCTCAAAAACGCAGGCAGAGTTTTTTGCTGCCTGCGTTTTCTTTTCCTTCGACGAAAAACGCCCTTCCACCACTGAGGCGAAAGGGCGTTTTTTTACTGCGGCTTAGCGGCAATCGGCTCGCCGGTGTTGTATTTGGTGCAGATGCGGATGTCGGTGTACATCAGCTCGCGCTCCGGGGTACGCTGATGCAGCAGATATTCATGCAGCAGCAGCGGGGGACGGTACCCCTGTTCGAAGGCCTCCTGATCCAAAAGTATGCTGATCTTGCCCTCGCGCAGAAGGTCATCGTTCGGCGGCGTGAGGTCAAACGCAATCACGCGCACTTTACCGGTGAGGCCCGCGTCACGGATGGCGTCACAGACGCCGAGCTGACCGTTTGCGGAAACATAAACGCCTGCAAGATCCGGATTGGCAACCAGCACATGCTGGGTAATCTCATAGGCAAAATCATCGCGGTCAAAGCAGGGCTGAAAGGGAAGGAGCTGGATGTCCTGCGCATGTTCCGCAGCGAGCGTGTCGGTGAAACCGGTGAGGCGGTTGTTGTGCGCGGCATTGTTGAGGTGGCCTGCCAGTGGAAAGACCTTGCCGCCTGCGGGCAGCAGCATGCGCATGAGGCCCGCTGCGGTCTGGCCCGCACGATAGTTGTCCATGCCGATAAAGCACAGGCGTGCACTGCCGGGCGCATCGGAGTTGAGCGTGATAACCGGAATGCCATTCTCATGCAGTTCGTTGATGCGTTCCCGGATTTCAGGCGCATTATTCGGGGCGATGGCAAAGCCGCGCACGCCTTCGGCCAGGAACCGGTCAATGCATTCCAGAACAGCGGCGGTATCCAGACGATGGATTTTGTGCACGCACAGTTCCACGCTGGATGTCTTAAGTTCATCGGCCGCCTGCTGGACACCCTGCGACACGATTTGCATGGTGGGTGTTTCAATCGATTGCAAAACCACGCCGATTTTAAAATCCTGCGAAGTTTTGACCAGCGCGCGCCCAATCGCATTGGGTTGATATTCCAGTTCCTTCGCCAGCTTCCGGATGCGTTCCGCAACCTCCGGGCTCACGCGCCCGCGGTTGTGCAGTGCACGGTCGACTGTGCCACGGGACACGCCGGCAAGCTCAGCAATCTGTTTGGATGTGACAGCCATAATAGTGATGTTCCTTTCGGATAATGGAATGGAAGAATGCGTGCAGTCGGCACAGAGGCCGAAAAGCAAAGGAATCTGGAAAAAACAGCTTTTAAAAGCGGAAAATTGTTGCGATTTTTATATGAAGAAGCAGGTTTTTGCAAGCAGTAATGTTAAGGCGTCTTTCGGGTATCACTTTTTCATTTCGTTTCGGTGGAATAACTGTTCTGCGGCTATTATACCATAGCGGCAGGCAAGATTTCAGCAAAACCTCCGCTTTCGCGCCGCTATGGTATAATCATGAAATAAGCGTATAATAGCCGCCTTGCGGCTATTATACCATGTAGGATACGAAGATTCAACTATGCTTGCGGGCAGTGCAACACAGAAGCAAAGCGCTGCGTAGGATAGAATTGCATGAGTGAAAATAAAATAAGGCAAAGTGCATGAAGTGTGGCGGAGCAATTTATGCAGAATTGCCTAAAATGTGAACGCACTGTGAACGCAAATGCGTGAAGTTCTCTTGACGGAATTCATAAAATATATATGGGAAATTTGTGGGATTCTACAAAAAACAAAAAACAGACAGAAAACGCCGAAAAAAGGGCTTGCGATGGCAGAAGAGGTGTGCTAAGTTAATTACAGAAAACGTATGCGACGGACAGCGATTTGATGTTCGTAAAAATACGTATTTTGCAGGGAAAGCCCCCTGTTTATGGTGTGATACGGAGAACGCCCCGGCGGAAAGGTCTGGAGGCGTTGATTTTTCCAAAATGGCGTTCACGTGAACACAGCTCCTGTTCCATTTCCTTCTTCCCCCCCTTTTATAAAAAGAACTTCACAAAAGATTCAGAGAAATGAGGCTGAAATTCATGTCATTCTTCAATTCGCTGGCCTGGACGGGCATTTCATTCCTGTTTTTCACCGCGCTGGTTGCAATCATATCCAGCGTCAAGACCAAGGGTGATGATCTGGAATCCGCAGAAGGCTACTTTCTCGCAGGCCGCGGCCTGCCGGGCGTGGTCATTGCAGGTTCGCTGCTGCTGACCAACCTGTCTGCCGAGCAGCTTGTTGGCCTGAACGGACAGAGCTGGGTCACCAACATGAGCCCGATTGCATGGGAAGTTGGCTCCATGTTTACTCTGCTCGTCCTCGCATATTATTTCCTGCCGCGCTACCTCAAGATGGGCGCTATGACCATTCCGTCCTTGATGGAACAGCGCTATGGACGCGGCACCAAGACCATGTTCTCCCTGATTATCGTCATTATGTACTCGATTCTGAACCTGCCGGTTATTCTGTACTCGGGTGCTGTCGTATTTGAGAACATTTTCGACATCTCCGGCATGCTGGGCATGTCCAAGTTTGCAGCAGTTGCAGTTTTGTGCGTGATCATCGGCATCATCGGCGGCTGCTACGCCATCTTCGGCGGCCTGAAGGCGGTTGCCGTATCCGATACCATCAACGGCATCGGCCTGATCATTGGCGGTCTGCTCATCCCGTTTATCGGCCTGTGGGTGCTTGGCCAGGAGCTGTGCAACGGCGGCGGCATTGCCGACGGCTTCAAGTACATCATTGAAGCAGACCCTGCTAAGATGAACGCCATCAGCGCATGGAACGCGCCGGAACCGGAAGTTCCGTGGCCCCTGATCATCACCGGCATGTTCTTTAACAACCTGTACTGGTGGTGCACCAACCAGTCCTTTGTACAGCGTTCCCTCGCGGCAAAGAGCCTGAAAGAAGGGCAGAAGGGCGCGATCTTCTGTGGTTTCCTCAAGTGCATGGGCCCGCTATATCTCGTGCTGCCCGGCATCATTGCATTCTACCTGCCGTCCATCCAGGATAAACTGGCAGCAGCCGGTTCCTCCGCAATCGACTTCGCTTACCCGGCGCTCGTTTCCGCAATCATCCCGAAGCCGATCCTGGGCTTCTTCGCAGCGGTGATGTTCGGCGCGATCCTGTCGTCGTTTAACTCGGTTCTGAACTCGGCATCCACCATGTTCACACTGGATCTGTACCGTTCCTCCATCAACCCAACGGCTTCCGACGTGCACTGCGTCAAGGTTGGTAAGGTTTACGGCACCCTTGCAGGCATTGTTGCAATCATCATTTCCCCGTTCGTTATGTATGCAAACGGCATCACGACCTTCCTCAACTCCATGAGCCAGTTCGTATCCCTGCCGGTTCTGTGCACCATCCTCGGCGTATTTATGTTCCGCCGCCTGCCGAAGTATACCCCGAAGCTCATTACCGCAGTCCACGTCATCATTTATGGTGCGTTCCTGCTGATGAAGCCCTGCTATCCAGGCACCGAGAACCCGATTCACTATTTGTATGCGATGGCTGTCCTGTTCCCGGTTGAGATGATCATCATGTGGCTCCTCAATCGGTATAAGGCAGAAGAAGAGTTCGTGGTACCGGATGTCGGCGCGGTGGATCTGACCCCCTGGAAGTACCGCCACGTGGTATCCATTGTTGGTCTGGTGCTTGCCGTTGCGATTTACATCTACTTCTCCCCGCTCGGCATTGCCGCATAAATGGGCATTCCCTTTTTCATCAAAGCCCCGGCCACTCGGCCGGGGCTTTTTGCGTGCAGAACGCGCCAAGCTGCCCGCGAGGTTGCAAAAAACAGGGAAATTGCAAAGAAGATACGTGCGACTGTCACAATTACCAAATATTTATCGCAATATTTGGTGAATATACAGAGGATGTTTTGCTTGCGTTCTCGTGAACGCAGAGCTATAATAATCTCGAAGAAGGAAAGCTGGAAAAAACGAATCCAAAAGCAAGTGTATCCGCAAGGCTGCACGGAACTCCCTTAGAAACCCTAATTGTTAAAATTTCTGTCTTTATGTATGGAGGTAACAAGTTATGTCCCTGAACATCGCTGTAATCGGTTGCGGCATGATCGGCCGCGAGCACATCGAGAGAATCCAGAACCGCATCAAGGACGCCAAGGTTGTCGCTGTCTGCGACGTATTCGAAGAGGGCGCGAAGAAGGGCGCCGCCATTGCAGGCGAAGGCACCAAGGTTTACACCGATTTCCACGCAGCCATCAACGATCCTGATGTCAACGCAGTTGTCGTTACCACGCCGGGCGCATATCACAAGGATCCGGTCATCGCGGCCATCGAGGCCGGCAAGCCGGTCTTCTCCGAAAAGCCGCTCGCAAACACCGCGGCAGACTGCAAGGCGGTTGTGGATGCAGAAATGGCTTCCGGCAAGCATCTGGTACAGGTTGGCTTCATGCGCCGTTACGACCGCGGCTATAACCAGCTGAAGGCTCTGCTCGACGAAGGCAAGTTTGGCGCTCCGATGGTGATCAAGTGCACCCACCGCGCGGACGGCGTTGCAGATGATTACTCCACCGCAATGGCGGTTACCGATACGGCGATCCATGAGATTGACGTTCTGCCGTGGCTGGTAAACGACGAGTGGGACGAGGTTCAGTGCATTATGCCGAAGACCTCTGCGAAGGCGCATGAGGGCCTGAAGGATCCCCAGATTATGATCATGAAGACCAAGGGCGGCATTGTGACCGTTCTGGAAGTGAACGTAAACTGCGGCTTCGGCTATGACATCAACTGCGAAGTTGTCTGTGAGAACGGCGTTATGAACCTGCCGTGCCCGTCCTTCCCGACCGTGCGTTTTGACCATAACGTATCCACCAAGATTGAGGACAACTGGATCCTGCGCTTCATCGATTCCTACGACGTTGAGATTCAGGATTGGGTGAACCATGCCCTGAAGGGCGAAACCGGCGGCTCCTCCGCTTGGGACGGCTACGTTGCTTCCATCACTGCGGACGCTCTTGTGAAGTCCCAGACCACCGGCGCAATTGAGAAGGTTGTCACCGGCGGCACCCCGGACTTCTACAAGAAGTAAAATTTCGCGCGAGCCTTTTGGAAGGCTGGCGGATTCCAAAGGCAGCGCCTTTGGGCGTTTTCCACGGAAAACGCGATCCCCTTTTTCAAAAGCCGCCGGCTTTTGAACGAATATAGAATTTATCGAGGGCGGACGCCCGTCCGCCCCCGAATGATAAAGGAGATTACAACCATGAAAATCGGTTTTAACGAAGGCTGCAACCGCTTCTGCGAGAACCATTCGGTTCTGGAAGACCTCGACCTGTGCGAGAAGTACGGCGTTGACTACATCGACATCCAGTCCGAGTGCCTGGATCGCGAGATTGCTGCCGGTAAGTACACCATCGACGACCTGGCCGCCTGGTTTGCTGACCCGAAACACAACCTGAAGATGCTGTCCTACAATGCCCTGGTATTTTTCAATATGAAGCAGACCCAGGAAGAAAAGGACGCTGTGATGGCAAAGCTCGACCAGATCATCGCGGACTGCCTGAAGCTGCAGTGCAAAATGATCGTTGTGGTTCCGTCCATGGATCTGCCGGTGCATGCAACGGTGGACGAGATCAAGGCGGACGCGGTCGCGGTCCTGAAGGAAATGGTCAAGAAGGTGGAACCGCACGGCATCAAGCTATCGCTCGAGTTCTGCGGCGCTCCGACCATGTCCATCAACCGCTTCGAGTACGCATATGACATTGTTAAGGCGGTCGATTCCCCGTATGTCGGCATCACCCTTGACCAGTACCACTTCAACGCCATGGCTTCCGGCTGGGATGCGCTGGAGAAGGCTGACGGAAAGAAGATCTTCGTATGGCACCTCAACGGCGCGGAAAACATGCCCTGCGGCGCGGCGTACAACAACGACGAAGTCCGCCTGTGGCCGGGCGAGCCGGGCGACTGCCTGGATCACAAGCGTTTTGCCGATACCCTTAAGAAGATCGGCTTTGAGGGCGACGTTTGCACCATGGAAGTATTCCGCCCGGATTACTACAAGCTGTCGAACGAAGAAAACATCAAGAAGGCCGCCGAGGTTACCAGAGCACACGTTGCAAAGTACTGGGGCAAATAAAAATTTTCAACTCTTCTATCATACATTTTTCCTGAAGAAAACCGCTGCGGGCATTTTCGCAGCGGTTTTCCGTTTTTTCCGGAGATCCTTCGAGGTCCTTTTCAATGATGGGCGTGGAATAAACAACCCGGAAGCTGCGGTTTGCGCGCAGGAAAGGGGCAGGGCGGCTCCGCCCTGCTTTTTCAGATCGGATATTTTCGGAACAGCCCCGGTGAAATCCCGACATTTTTCTGAAAACTGTGGATAAAGTTCTCTTCGCTGTTGTAGCCGGTGTTGTACGCGATTTCTTTCACCGAAAGCTGGGTGGAGGTGAGCAGATGCTTGGCCTTGTCGATGCGGCGCAGCACAATATATTCGTAGGGCGAATAGCCGGTGTGCGCCTTGAATTGCCGGGAAAAATGCGAAGGGCTCAGGCTGACCGCTTCCGCGACCGCCTGTACTCCCAGTGGTTCGAACAAATGCTGATTCATAAAACGGATAGCCTCGGCGATGCGTCCGCCTTCGCCCTGCGCGGGGGCGCCCTCGCCGAGCAGCAGCAGGCAAAGCAGCCGGTGCAGCAGCTGCGACGAGGCTGCCTCGCTGAGCCGCTCGCCGGAAGCACAGCCGCTCAGCAGCGAATCGAGCAGCCGCAGGATTTCCGAATAGGTCGGCGGCGCGAAGGCGTGCCGCCCGGCGCGCGCCTGTAAAATGCGCCGGTAAAAAGCCCTGGCATTTAGCCCGTTAAACAGCAGCCAGATAAATTCCAGCCCATCGGACGCGGCATACCGGTATGGCTCACGGCAGTCGAACAGCACGATCTGCCCGGCGGCGGCCAGCACCGGCTCCCCCGCGATTTCCAACTCCATGGCGCCGTCCTGTACGGCAAACAGCATAATATGGCGGTTGTGGTCGCCCTCCAGGGCAATTTCCGACTGGTGGCTGAAGGAATAATGATGGTTGCAGAAATAATGCCCGCAGCGCGTGGCGTAGTAAAACAGATCGCGCGCGAGCGACGACGGGGTGAAAAAATAACGCTCCGAGGTCTGATGCACGCCCTCCTCCGGGATCAGCATGGCTGTCACACTCCTTTCTTTTATGGTAGCAGGCCCTGCGGAAAAACGCAAGTAAAAATAGCAGGATTTCGCAGGTATTCGGCATAGAGTATCATGGACAACACGCTTTGCGGGCGGTATAATAGCATCATCAAAGAGATGGATCCCACAATTGGTTCCGCGTATCAGAGAGGAGACAAAGCCCATGAAAATTGCATTTGACGTTGACGTTCTCGCCAAGCAGATGTCGATCAACGACATGGTTCATCAGGTAGCCGACTGGGGCTACAAGTACATTGAGCAGTCCCCGCACCCGCGCATCAATCCCTTTTACAAGCATCCGCTGTTCTCCGAAGAATGCGAGGCAGAATATCGCAAGGCCCTGCGTGAGACCGGCGTAGAGATTTCCTCCTTTATCGTGGTTTACCGCTGGAGCGGCCCGACGGAGGAGCAGCGCCAGTTCGCCGTAGAGAACTGGAAGAAGATGATCCAGATCGCGGTCAATATGGGCGTCCCGGTCATCAATACCGAGCTGTCCGGCGACCCGAACCAGCAGGAAATCTGCAACGGCATGTGGTTCAAGTCCATGGAAGAGCTGCTCCCGATCATTGAGCGTGAAGGCCTCCGCGTGGAGATCCAGTCCCACCCGTACGACTTCTGCGAGCTGAACAACGAGACCTGCGACATGGTCAAGTCCTTCCGTTCCAAAAACCTCGGCTATGTATATTCCTCCCCGCACGGCTTCTTTTATGACCAGGGCAAGGGCGACGTCCGTTCCATGCTCAAGTATGCGGGCGACGAGCTGACCCATGTCCTGTTTGCGGACACCTTCAACCAGACGCTGGACTGCCGTTATATCGCAAACCCCCCCTGGCTGAACGCACGCGGCAAGTCCGACGTTACCATCCACCAGCATCTCATGATGGGCGAGGGCGACGTAGACTTCGCCGGCATCTATGAGACCCTGCGCGAGATGGACTTCGCCAACAAGCAGCTGGCGCCGAATGCGCCGAAGGTTGGCGGCGACAATATCGCCTGCGTTTCCATGTTCGGCTTCCCGGAAAAGATGAACGAACAGGCTCCGGCTGCGCGCGAGCAGATCGAGCGCGAACTTCTGGGCAAATAATCGATACCTTCTCTCCTATAAGCAGAAATAAGCAAAAAAGGACGTCCCCAACCGGGGACGTCTTTTGCATTTACATATGCAACCACAAGTTTTACTTGTGGATATAGAAAAGCGAAAGCGTTGAT
>URFQ01000030.1 GCA_900547195.1 uncultured Butyricicoccus sp. | reverse complement strand
ACCTGTGACCCTCTGCTTGTAAGGCAGATGCTCTCCCAGCTGAGCTAAACTTCCAAATGGTGGCCCATCGGGGGCTCGAACCCCGGACCCTCTGCTTAAAAGGCAGATGCTCTGCCAGCTGAGCTAATGGACCGAAACGGTAACCCCTTGAGATGCGGTGTATCGCACGCTTACCGAACCTTTAATAGTATAGCAGATAGCAAGCGGTTTGTCACTATATTTTTTCATATTTTCGAAAAAATTTTTATTGTGACGGAAAATGGCTTTGATACCACGCCAATAGGGTAATGGCTGGGACGGCTGGACTCGAACCAGCGGATGGAGGAGTCAAAGTCCTCTGCCTTACCACTTGGCTACGCCCCAGTATCGATTTAGTTAGACATAACGCGCTGCTTTTGCAGCGCGTTATGGAATAAATGGGGTGAGTAATGGGATTCGAACCCACGGCCTTCAGAGCCACAATCTGACGCTCTAACCAACTGAGCTATACCCACCATATCAAGTTCGTATCAATTCCCACGGTCGCCTTTTTGCAGGAAAGACTGATGAAATGGCGCGCCAGGAGGGACTCGAACCCCCGGCCTACTGCTTAGAAGGCAGTTGCTCTATCCAGCTGAGCTACTGGCGCATGGGAAATCCCTGTCCGATCCAATCGCCGCCAGAAAGCGGCGGGACCATATCCGCTTTTCATTTGCTTAGCTTTTCTTTTTGTGGAAAAGTAAGTGGAGCGGGTGATGGGAATCGAACCCACGTGTTCAGCTTGGAAGGCTGACATTCTACCATTGAACTACACCCGCGGGTTTGCCTGACACCTATATATCCTACCAGAAAGCCCTTGCATTGTCAACAGTTATTTTGCATTTTTTCAGTTTTTTTTGCAAAAGGGAAAAGAACTGCTGCGCGGCGTGCGCGGCGCAGCAGCTCGCTTTTTTAGTTTGGAACCTGAATTTCGGGGGATTTGAAATCATCGTGTCCTGGATCCATGAAAATCTTGAGCAGGATGGGCGTGATCAGCGTGGTGACGATGACCATCAGGACAATAGGCGGGAACAATGCGCTGTCGATCAAACCTGCCTGCGCGCCTTTCTGGGCGACAATCAGGGCAACCTCGCCGCGCGATACCATTCCCAGGCCAATGATGAATGCATCATGGTTGTTAAAGCCGCACATGCGTGCGCCAATGCCGCAACCAATGATCTTGCTCAGCACGGCGATAATCAGGACAACTACTGAGAACGCCAGCAACTGTGTGGTAAAGCCGGAAAGTTCGGTCTTGATGCCGATGGAGGCAAAGAAGACCGGTGAAAAAAACATATACGAAACCACGTTAATTTTCTTCGCCAGATATTCGCGCAGGTTCCAAATGTTGCACAAGATAATGCCCGCAAAATATGCCCCGGTAATATCCGCGATGCCGAAAAATGCTTCCGCCACATAAGACAGAATAAAGCAGAACGAAACGGTGGCAATGGCGATGCGGCGCTTGTTGCCCCACACGGTATCCATTCGCTGGAACACCTTATACATGACAAACCCCACCAGAGCAATAAACACAAAGAACAGCGCAATGCGGATGAAAACCTCGGCCGGGCGGCTGTCCGGGTCGGTAAAGCCGGTGATGACCGTCAGGATAATGATGCCCAGGATGTCGTCGATGACCGCCGCACCCAGGATTGCGGTGCCCACCTTGCCGCGCAGGCGGCCCATTTCGCGCAGGGTTTCCACCGTAATCGAAACCGAGGTCGCCGTCAGCACCACGCCAATAAACAGCGCCTTGAGCATATTCAGCGGGTCGCCCGGGGCATTATAAAAGAAATGATAGCATAAATACCCGCCCCCGAGCGGAACCAGCACGCCAATGACCGCGATGATAAAGGACGCAAAGCCGGTCTTTTTCAGCTCGTCCAGATCGGTGTCCAGGCCGGCGAGAAACATCAGAAAAATGACGCCGATTTCTGAGGTCTTGAGGAGGAAATCCGTTTCCTCGATAAAGCCAAAGCACGAAGGCCCGAGCAGGATACCGGCTACCAGCGCGCCGACAACCGCGGGCATGTGCACACGCTGTGACAGCAGCCCAAATAGCTTGGTAGACAGAAGGATGATCGCAATCGCGAGCAGGAATGCATAAGAAGTCATAAAAAATCTCCTGTTTCATTGTAAAGAATTCTGGACGCAAAGTGTATCCATTATAGTCCTGCTGTGCGCGAGAAGCAAGAGGCAAATCATAAAAAATGTTGTAAAATCCGGGCAAAGAATTGGGGAAAAAGAAAAAAGCCCGTCTCCCGCGGGGAGTCAGGCTTTTATCTCAAATCTGTGTAAGGTGTTCAGGAATTAGCCCTGAGAAATAGCGCCTACCGGGCAGCCGCCAGCACAGGTACCGCAGTCAACGCAAGCGTCCGCATTGATCTCGTACTTGCCGTCGCCCTCAGCGATTGCACCTACCGGGCACTCGCCAGCGCAAGCGCCGCAGCTGATGCATGCACCAGAAATAACATATGCCATTGGAAAAGCACCTCCTATTGAAATTACAATCTCATTGTAACACATGTTTTCGAAAAAACAAGGGATTTTGCCTATGTTAGCCTCTCGCAACTATATGTTAGTTTTGGATAACACAGGCAGGGGGACTAAGGCGGCAGGAAAATGTGTATAATAAGGTCAGGACAATAAAAAAACTATGAAAAACAATGAAATAACGAGATTAAGAGAGTAATAAGAAGATATTGCGCTATTTCCTGCATACAATTAGGGAATAAGGTCAGAAAAGGTCAAAAATTTTTCTTGCATTTTTCTTGCGCAGGTATATAATAGAAACATAGAAAGTCAAAGAAAGTCAAAGACAGAAAGCCTTGACGAAAGATGAACGTCGGGTCGAGGGAAGGAGAGGAACGGAGTGAAAATGAGCGACATGATCGCGGACTTTATCGCAGAGATGCTGTCTGACGGCGGCGGCGTCGCGGAATTGCAGCGGCGGCAAGTGGCCGACCGGTTTTCCTGCGTGCCCAGCCAGGTCAATTATGTGATCGAAACCCGCTTTACCCCGGAAAACGGCTATCTGGTCGAAAGCCGGCGCGGCGGCGGCGGATATATCCGCATTGTCCGCATGATGGACGATAAACAGCGCACACTGGTGGAAGCGGCTCGCGGCATTGGCGGACGGCTGACGCAAAACAGCGCCGCGCGGCTTGCGCGCACGTTTGTTTCGGCCGGTTTGCTGACCCCGCGCGAAGGCAGCCTGCTGCTGAGCGCATGCTCGGACGGCGCGCTGGCAGAAGTGCCGCAGGAATACCGCGACACCATCCGTGCAAGCGTCTTCCGATGCGGCATCCTTGGGATTGCCACGTAGGAATCAACAATTTGTAATCAAATTACTAAATGCAATCATAGAAAGGACGATGTCTTATGTTGTGCCAGAACTGTAATAAAAATGAAGCGACTACCTATTATAAAGAAAACATCAACGGGCAGACCCGTGAACTGCATCTGTGCCCCGAATGCGCAGCCAAATTGACCGGCGGCGCTCCGGCGTTCGGCTCGTTCTTCAGCGATCCGTTCTTCTCGAACCCGTTCGGCAGTTCATTCTTTTCCGAGCCGTTTGGCTCCATGCTGCAAAGCCCGTTTGGCGGCGCGGCGCAGGCCATCGGCGGCGGCCGGCGCTGCCCAACCTGCGGTATGACCGAAAGCGAACTGCGGCGCACCGGCCGCGCAGGCTGCAGTGACTGCTATAAGAACTTCAGCGACATCCTGCTGCCATACATCAAAAAGCTGCACGGCGCAGCCGCCCATGTGGGCGCCACGCCCGCACCGTCTGCCGACCAGCCGAAGGCCGATCCGGTCGAGGGCCTAAAAGCCAAGCTTAACGATGCCGTGAAGGCGGAGAATTATGAAGAGGCCGCGCGCCTGCGCGACGAGATCCGCAGACTGGAGGGCGAACAGAAATGAGTAACTTCAAAATTCAGGGCGGCTTTGCCGGACTGGCAGCCAGCACCCGCGTGCGTCTCGCACGCAACCTGAAAGGGTATCCGTACCGCGGCCTGACCGCAGGGCAGTATCAGGAAATCGCGGAAAAGATCTGGGACGCTTTGCAATCGGCCCCCGCCATTGCATCCGCTTTTACGATGACCGAAGTGCGGCCGCGCTCGGCGGAGGGCGCCGCACTGGTGGAAAAGCATTTGATTTCCCCCGAACTCGCCCAGTCGGGCGGCTGGCTGATCGCCTCGAACGACGGCGGTGTGGCCATCATGGTCGGCGAAGAGGATCACATGCGCTTGCAGGTGATCGGCACGGGCCTGTGCCCGAAGGAGTGCATGGCCGAAGCGAGACGCCTCGCTACCTTGATGGAGGGACAGGTTCCGATGGACTTTGACGAAAACCTCGGTTACCTGACCGCGTGCCCGAGCAACATCGGCACCGGCCTGCGCGCTTCCATTATGCTTCATCTGCCGCTGCTCGGCGGCGCGGGGCGCATCCAGGACGTCATCGCCGCAGCCGGCCGGCAGGGATTCACCGTGCGGGGCGCATACGGCGAAGGGTCGCAGGCCTCGGGCGGGTTCTATCAGCTATCCAACCAGGTGACGCTCGGCATCTCCGAGAATGCGATTGTCGACAAACTGGTGGCGCTTGCGACCGAAGTCATCGAGCAGGAAAAGAAGCTGCGCGAGCAGCTGCGCGGCCAGAACGAACCGGCGCTGGCCGACCGCATCTTCCGCGCCGCAGGCGTGCTCAAGACCGCGCGCCTGATCGACACAGGGGAAGCGGTGGAATGCCTGTCAAATGTGCTGATTGGCCTGTCGATGGGGTATCTGACCGGGGTTTCCCCGGCGGTGGTCTGCGAACTGGAGCAGGCGATCCGGCCGGCTGTGCTGGGCGGGGCACCGTCCGAGCGCGATAAAAAGCGCGCCGGTATGCTCCGCAGCATGGCGGAGAAGCTGGAAATCAAGGGCTGAGGAAGTCGTAAAGCACAATATACGGATTGAAAGGAGTTGTAAAGATTTATGTTCTATCAAAATAGATTTACCGAACGCGCAGCCGAAGCGCTGCGTCTTGCACAGGAGACCGCGGGGCAGATGGGTCACAGCTATGTTGGATCCGAGCATTTGCTCACCGGCCTGGCCAAGGAAAACGGCGGCATGGCGAACAAGGTGCTCGCCGAATTTGGCGTGACGGCCGAAAAGGTGGAAGCTGAGATTGAGAAAATGACCGGCAAAGGCACGCCCGATATGTCTGCGCCTCAGGGCCTGACCCCGCGCACCAAGAAAATCGTGGAACTCGCGGTCATGACCGCGAACCAGCTCGGCGTGAATTACGTCGGCACCGAGCACCTGCTGCTCGGCCTGATTCGCGAGGGGCAAAATGTTGCCCTGAGCGTGCTGGGCGCGCTGGGCGTGGATGTGCAGAAGCTGTATACCACGCTGCTGCAAGCGGTTGGTGGCGCGGAAGAGGATGTCACCATGGCCGAGGGCGGCGGCCGCCCGCAGGGCGCGCAGCAGGGCGGCGGCGCCTCCAAAACCATTGAGAAATTCGGCAAGGATCTGACCAGGGCTGCCCGTGAGGGCAAGCTTGACCCGGTCATCGGCCGTAAGGAAGAGATCGACCGCGTCATCCAGATCCTCTCCCGCCGCACCAAGAACAATCCGGCGCTGGTCGGTGACCCGGGCGTTGGCAAGACCGCGGTTGCCGAGGGCCTGGCACAGAAGATTGTGTCCGGCGACGTACCCGAGAACCTGAAGGGAAAGCGTCTGATTGCGCTCGACCTGACCGGCATGATTGCGGGCACCAAGTACCGCGGCGAGTTTGAAGAGCGCATTAAGAGCGTGCTCGACGAGCTGCAAAACTCCAAAGACGTGATCCTGTTCATTGATGAGCTGCATATGATTGTCGGCGCGGGCGCGGCCGAAGGCGCGGTGGATGCGGCGAACATCCTGAAGCCGGCGCTCGCGCGCGGCGACATCCAGGTCATCGGTGCGACCACGCTGGATGAGTACCGCAAGAACATCGAAAAGGATTCGGCGCTCGAACGCCGCTTCCAGCCGGTCACGATCAACGAGCCGGCCCCGGAGGACGCGGTTGAAATCCTGAAGGGCCTGCGCGACCGCTACGAAGCGCACCACCGTATCAAGATTTCCGATGAAGCGATTGACGCGGCGGTCAAGCTGAGCGTGCGCTATGTCTCTGGCCGTCAACTGCCGGATAAGGCCATTGACCTCATTGATGAGGCGTGCTCCCGTGTCCGTATGAAGAACATGACCCCGCCGCCTGACCTCCAGAGCCTGGAAGACGGACTGAAAGCCGTCCGTGCGCACAAGGAAGAGGCGGTCAAGGCGCAGGATTATGAAAAGGCGGCAAAGCTGCGCGACGAAGAGAACGCCAGGAAAGCCGAAATCGAAGACAAGCGTAAGGCATGGGAGGCCGAGCAGACCAAGACCCACGGCGAGGTTTGCGAAGAGGATATCGCGGAAGTCATTGCGGGCTGGACGGGCATCCCGGCGGCGCGTATCACCGAAGACGAAGGCCAACGCCTGCTCCATCTGGAAGATACCCTGCATGCGCGTGTCATCGGGCAGGACGAAGCGGTCACCGCGGTCGCCAAGGCCATCCGCCGCGGCCGTGTCGGCCTGAGAGACCCCAAGCGCCCGATTGGCTCGTTTATCTTCCTCGGGCCCACAGGCGTCGGCAAGACCGAGCTGTGCAAGACGCTGGCCGAAGCGCTCTTCGGCGACGAAAACGCCATGGTGCGTATCGATATGTCCGAATACATGGAGAAGCACAGCGTGTCCCGCATGATCGGTTCGCCTCCGGGCTATGTCGGCTATGACGAGGGCGGCCAGCTCACCGAAAAGGTACGCAGGAAACCATATTCGGTCATCCTGTTTGATGAAATCGAAAAGGCGCATCCGGACGTGTTTAACATCCTGCTCCAGATCCTGGAGGATGGCCAGCTTACCGACGGCCAGGGCCGCAAGGTCGATTTCAAAAACACGGTCGTCATCATGACCTCGAACATCGGCGCCCACAAGATCACCGGCAAGGCGCGCAAATCGCTCGGTTTTGGCGGAGACAGCGACGCGGGCGAGCAGACCTTTGAGAGGATCAAGAAAGAAGTGCTTGCAGACCTCAAAGAGGCCTTCCGCCCGGAGATGCTCAACCGTATTGACGATATCATTGTCTTTAACCGCTTGAATGAAGACGAGATTGCGCAGATTGCAGAAGGCATGCTGAAAGCGGTCGCGGGGCGTATGACCGATATGGAGATTACGATGGCCTGGACGGACGCGGCCAAGAAGCATCTGGCGAAGGCCGGTTTTGACCCGGTTTATGGCGCGCGCCCGCTGCGCCGGGCCATCCAGTCGCAGGTTGAAGACCTCGTGGCCGAAGAGTTCCTGAAGGGTACGATTGCCCGCGGCCAGGACGTCGTGCTGGACGTACAGGACGATAAGCTGACGCTGAGACAGGCGGAGCACGCCGAAAAGACCGAATAAATGAAAATCTCCCGCTTTCCGGGAAAGGAAGGCGGGAGATTTTTTATTTGCTCCGCAAATACTTGATGCAGCAGCAGATTCCGAGCAGGACGAGGATAAACCGGGCGGCGCCGTTTACAACGCCGAATAGAATGACAGGAGACATGATGTTAAATACTCCAGGTATGTTCAAGATCGTGTTCAGACGTATACCCAACCGGCAAACCTGTAACTTGTTCTGTGTATTCGACAGTTAAAAGTCCGGTAGCATACGCATAGATGGTTTTCGCGGTGTAATTGGGGGGCACTTTCATGCTACGCTGCTCCCAAGAAACAAAATTCATAAATTGAAGATCAAACGATTTAATTTAAATCGGATTCATAAAATGGGGAAGAACGCTGAACGAGAAAATAGTATCCATCGGCAAAGATTTCACCCCCAACACTAACAGTAGCAGGGCAATATACCTGAACATTTGCGTCCTCTACTGAAACAAATACAGGGGGACGATTGTTGTTATATAAATTCCATTTTTCAATGTCGCCTGTAATAGTATATCGAATTGGCTGGTAACACATACGCCCATATGCCATAGTTGGGGTACCGCTATAGGAAAGGGAAACTTGGCTGGTAGCCGTCCATGCAGCATTAATTCCTAATTCAGGAATTACACTTGCAATAGGAGATGATTTTGCAGCATTCAGTGCAATAGAAAACTCGGTAGAAATGCTTTTCGAAAACTCTGCAGTAGCAGTAGTCCCCTTGCCAACTAACCCTGAAATCACATAAGTGTGAGACGTGTCAATCCATGGACGCGATACGCTTTTTTTGTTAAACTTATAAAAATAAGTGTTCGCCAAGGGTTCTATAAGAGAATTATCCGTGTTCGAAGCCAGAGACGTAAAAGACAGAGCATTTTGTGTAGCGACAGCTACTTCTGTGGCATATTCAGTGGGAGAAATCTCTGTGATAACACCATCAATTACCCGAACAAAATTACTATAATATACATCGTGTATCGCGTCATAGTAGTATTCACCATCTGAACTTACATAGGATTCCTCCGCGACAGATAGTGGTTTGTTTATCGGAGATCCCATATCCGATTGGATATTTGAACCCTCCGAAAATGCTGAACAAGGTGCGGCAAGGCAGAAAAACAGGATACAACAAAGAATAATAGATACAATCTTTTTCATAGAAACCTCCCTCGTATTTCGGGCGCAGTTAGAATTACAACAAATTTTTCTTCAAACTTCCGGAAATCGAAGATCAAACAATGTTGAAATGAATCATTTCCTGTAAATAGCGTAGCAGGAAATTCCAAAGATTTCAATGATAAAAATATATAAGGAAAATGTAGAAATTTTGTAGAAAATTTTTGTTCGGTTTTGCGGAGCTGGCGGAATACATAAATAGAGGATAAGGCGGAAAAATACAAAAATGCACGCTCCTGAAAAACAGCATAAAACAGGCGGGAAATAGCAGGTTTTAAAAAAAATATCGTCAAAGTGCACAAAAAGCAAATGGAAAATAAGTGAAATTGCCCTAGTAGTATTTTATTTGTGTATATGTTATAATAATCGAGGACAAAGAAATTGTAGATTTAGACGAAACGCGAATAACCACGAAACGGAGGACCCCCAGCAATGAAGAAGTTTGTTTATCTGTTCTCAGAAGGCAATGGAAAAATGCGTGAACTGCTCGGCGGCAAGGGCGCGAATTTAGCCGAAATGACCAATCTCGGCATGCCCGTTCCCCAGGGCTTCACGATTACCACCGAAGCCTGCACCCGTTATTACCAGGACGGCAAGACGATCTACCCCGATATTCAGGAGCAGATCATGGAATATCTGGATAAGCTGGAGAAAATGACGGAAAAAACCCTTGGCGACCCGGCGCGCCCGCTGCTGGTTTCCGTGCGTTCCGGCGCGCGCGCATCCATGCCGGGCATGATGGATACGATCCTGAACCTTGGCATGAACGACGAAATCTGCGAAGCGGTTTCCGGACTGACAAGCAATCCGCGTTTTGCACGCGACAGCTATCGCCGTTTTATCCAGATGTTCTCCGACGTCGTGATGGAGCTGCCCAAGTCCTCCTTTGAGCAGTTTATCGACCAGGTCAAGGACAAAAAGGGCGTCAAAATGGACAACGAGCTTGACGCAGACGATATGAGCGAACTGATTGTGCTCTTCAAGGATCACTATAAGAAATCGCTCGGCAAGGATTTTCCGCAGGATCCCAAGGTCCAGCTCATGGAAGCTGTCCGCGCGGTATTCCGCTCATGGGATAACCCGCGCGCGAACACCTACCGCCGCATGAACGACATCCCGCATTCCTGGGGCACGGCCGTGAACGTGCAGTCGATGGTATTCGGCAACATGGGCGAAACCTCGGGCACCGGCGTTGCCTTTACCCGCAACCCCGCGACCGGCGAAAAAGCGCTGTATGGCGAATTCCTGATGAACGCGCAGGGCGAGGACGTTGTGGCCGGCATCCGTACCCCGCAGCCGATTTCGGCGCTTCAGCAGACCATGCCTGACGTATATCAGCAATTTGTGGACATCTCCAGCAAGCTGGAAGCCCATTATGGCGATATGCAGGACATGGAGTTTACCATTGAAAACGGCAAGCTTTACATGCTCCAGACCCGCAACGGCAAACGCACTGCGCAGGCCGCGATTAAAGTTGCCGTTGACCTCGTGGACGAGGGCGTGTGCACCAAGGAGCAGGCCATTATGAAGGTGGAGCCCAAGCAGCTCGACGCGCTTTTGCATCCGACGTTTGTCCCGGCTGCCCTGAAGGCCGCGGCTCCGATTACCACCGGCCTGCCGGCGTCTCCCGGCGCAGCCTGCGGCGCGGTCTATTTTACCGCAGACGAGGCGGCCAAGGCGCATAAAACCGGCGAAAAGGTCGTCCTGGTTCGTCAGGAGACCTCTCCGGAGGATATTGATGGCATGGCGGTTTCCGAAGGCATCATGACCGCCCGCGGCGGCATGACCTCGCACGCAGCGGTTGTTGCGCGCGGCATGGGCACCTGCTGCGTTGCCGGCGTCAACGGCATCAAGGTTTCCGAAGAAGACAAGACCATTGCCTTTGCGGACGGCACAATTGTGAAGGAGGGCGATTTCATCTCCCTCGACGGTTCCACCGGCAATGTGTATCTTGGCAAGATCGACACCCAGGAAGCCGAGCTCACCGGCGATTTCGGCCGCTTCATGAGCTGGGCCGACGAACTGCGCACCCTGCATGTCCGCACCAACGGCGACACCCCGCGCGATGCGACGCAGGCGCGCAAGTTTGGCGCAGAGGGTATCGGCCTTTGCCGTACCGAGCATATGTTCTTCGAGCCGGCCCGTATCAAGGCGGTTCGGGAGATGATCGTCTCCGAGACCGTCGAGCAGCGCAAGGCGGCGCTCGCCAAGATCCTGCCCATGCAGCGCGGCGACTTCGAAGCCATTTATCGTGCAATGGGCGGCCTGCCGGTCACCATCCGCCTGCTCGACCCGCCGCTTCATGAGTTCCTTCCGCAGGAAGAGGACGACATCCGCGAGCTGGCCGGCGAGATGGGCATCACCTTTGAAAAACTCAAGGGCATTGTGGACGGCCTGCATGAGTTCAACCCCATGCTCGGCACCCGCGGCTGCCGTCTGGATGTGCTGTATCCGGAAATTGCGGAAATGCAGACCGAGGCGATTATCTCGGCGGCCATCAATGTCTCCAAGGAAGACGGCCTGCACATCATTCCGGAGATCATGGTTCCGCTGGTTTCTGAAATCAATGAACTGCGCTTTGTCAAAAAGGTCATCAAGGCCAAGGCTGACGAGCTGATTGCGGCGTCTGGGCTGAAGATGAAATACATGGTCGGCACCATGATCGAGACCCCGCGCGCCGCTGTGACAGCGGACGAGATCGCAACCGAGGCGGAGTTCTTCTCCTTTGGCACCAACGACCTCACCCAGATGACGTATGGCTTCTCGCGCGACGACGTGGGCCGCATCCTGGACACCTACTTCGAGAAAAAGATCCTCGAATCCGATCCGTTTGCCCGTCTAGACCAAAACGGCGTTGGCAAGCTGGTCAAGATGGCGGTGGAGTCGGGCCGCAAGACCCGCCCGGACATTAAACTGGGTATCTGCGGCGAACACGGCGGCGACCTTTCCTCCGTGGAGTTCTGCCATAATGTCGGCCTGAACTATGTATCCTGCTCGCCCTTCCGCGTGCCGATTGCCCGTCTGGCGGCAGCGCAGGCGCGTGTCAAGGAACTCGGCAAGGCATAACAAAGAAAAGTCTCTCGAAAGGGCGGCCCTCCGGAAGGAAGGCCGCCCTTTGGCGGCTCTGTATCCCAATTAAATCATATCGTGTAATACGGCATGGCCTTGAGGGTTATGCCGTTTTTGCCGTTTTGGGGCTTTCAAATGCTTTTTAAATCTGTTCGGGCGAAGGGTGCCGGACGATGTCCGCGCCGTTGCGGCGCGCTGAAGATGCTCCGGTATCCGGGGCGCATTTTACCATTCCCCCGTTTTATGATATGATAAATAATACAAACGAGAGACCGCGCGGACAGGGTTATATGACGCAAGCAGAGCCCGCCGCCTGCCGGCACATACCGCGCGGAAAGGAGCAAGGGGAGAGGTTGTATGTATAAAGTGCTTCTGGCGGATGACGAGATCCATGTATGCCAGCTGATTCAGTATCTAGTGGATTGGCAAGGGCTCGGTCTTGAATTGATTGCAATTGCTTCCAGCGGTGTGGATGCGTTTGAGCAAATTGTGACGCAGGAGCCGGATATTGTCATATCGGACATTCGGATGTCCGGCTTCAGCGGGATTGACCTGATGGAAAAGGTGCGCGGGCTAGGCAAAGACTGCCGTTTTGTACTGATCAGCGGATATCGCCAGTTTGAATATGCACAAAAGGCGATTCAGTACGGCGTGATTGATTATGTGGTCAAGCCGATCAAGAAAAACGAGTTGGAAGCCGCGCTCCAAAAAGCGATTCGCGATCTCGAGCGGAAGCGTAGGCCGGACCCGGCCGCCACCGTACCGCCGCCTGCGGAAGACACGGCGCGCTACCGCCGCGACCGTCTGGCCGCAGATATTCAGAACGGTGTGCTCCTTTTGCAGGATGCCACGCCGCACCGTCTGCGCGAAGCCTATGGGATGGATTTTTCCGGCGCGTGCTATGCGATGGACTGGCGTTTTTTGTGCCACGGCGCCTATTCGGACGAGACGTTTCGCATGCTTGAGGGCAAGGTTGCCATTTGGATTGAGCATCAGGGGGAGCTGTGGTTCCAGGATTTCGTGCTGCTGCGCGACAGCTCTTCGCTGCTGTTGATCTGCGTTGCGGCGCAGGACGAAAACATGCCCGGGTTCCATCTCATCCGGGAGGAATGCCAGGCGGTTATCTCCATCTTCAGCGGCTGGGAAGCGGTTGTGGGGATCAGCCCGCTGGCCGAGGGACAGGCACTGGACGTCCCTGCCCGTGCGGCGCAGCGCGCCTGTGAGGAATATCTGTTTGATGCGGGACAAAATCTGCACTACAGCAGCGACGCCGCGCGCTCAATCGACGATTTTCATGCCGTGATCGGCTTTGACGCCTGCGCCCGTCTGGTCTCTGCCATGCAGATACTGGATGCGGATGCGGTGTGTGAGCTGCTCCGGGATGCTTTTCGCATTTTTCAGTCGCAGCCGCAGGTTTCCGCCCGCGCCGTATTCGGCTATATCGACTGGGTGCTCGGCGAGATCAACCATTCGCTCAGCGCATTCAACAGCGGGGAGGACAGCGCCGCGCACTATCTCGACCGCACCGGGCTGCTGCACGAGCTGGCTCATCTTTCCTCTGTCGGGCTGGTGGGCAGCCGCCTGACGGTTGCCGTTTCCGCGCATCTCGGGCAGGTGCGCGACGCTGTCCGCAATACGGAAAACCAGCCGGTCAGCATCGTAAAGGGCATCGTGGCGCGCCGTTACATGGAGCCGCTCAGCTTAAACGATGTGGCCGCAGAGGTCAACCTTAATCCGGTGTATCTCTCCGTGCTGTTCAAGAAGGAAACCGGCACCAATTTCAAGGATTATCTGACCGGCGTGCGTATTGACACCGCAAAAAGCCTGCTGCGCAAAAAAGAATCCCTTGCAGAGGTTGCGGAAAAGGTGGGTTATAAGGACGCCAAGTATTTCAGCAAGCTTTTTACGCGCGTTGTCGGGGTCAATCCCACCCAGTACAGAAAGCTCTACAACTGACCGGGGGCGTGCGACATGATAAAAAGATTTCTTGCCGAACTGGAATTATCAAGCAGGCTGGGCTTATTGCTGGCGGCTTTTCTCCTGCCCGCTGCGCTTTTGTGCGCCGCGCTGGCCGTCGGAATGCTTCCCATATGGGTCGTTGCAGCGCTGTTTACGGCGGCGTCAGCCGGCTTTGCCGCCGCAATGCTGCTGACGGTTTGGCGGCCGCTGCGCCGGTGCGAGCAAGTGCTCGGAGCAGCGGAGCAGCCGCTGGAGAGGCGGTTGCAGCAGCTGGCGATGCTGTCCGCGTCCAACTGCGCGCCGCTGGAACGCGCGCTCTCCGCGCTGGGAGCGGATATCCGCGGACAGTATGCGGCGGCGCTTGTGGATACACAGGCCGAGCTGGATGCGCTGCAAAGCCAGATTAACCCACATTTTCTGTACAATACACTCGATTCTATCCGTGGACAGGCGCTTTATGAGGGGGCGGCGGATATTGCGGAGATGACCGAGGCGCTTTCGACTTTTTTCCGCTATTCCATTTCCAACCGCAACAGCGTGGTAACGCTTGAGGAGGAGCTGGAAAATGTGCGGAACTATTTCCACATCCAACAGTTCCGCTTCAACAACCGGTTCCGGCTGAGCATTCTGCCCGCGCCGCGGGCGGATCTGGAGCAGTGCCTGCTGCCCAAGCTGACACTGCAGCCGATTGTCGAAAACGCCATCCAGCACGGCATGGAGGGCAAGCTCGGCGGCGGGTCAATCATCATCCGCATTGAGGGTACCGAGCATCTGATTCAGGTGACGGTATCCGACGACGGTATGGGTATGAACGACGAGACCCTCAGGCGGATGCAGGCGCGTCTGAGCGGCGATACTGTGACGGATACGCCCTCCTCGCGCGGCGGTTTGGCGTTGCCCAATGTGGCGCGGCGCATCCGCCTGCTGTTCGGAAAGAACTACACCGTCCAGATGATGAGTACGCAGGGCATCGGCACCGACGTGGTGCTGACGCTGCCGCGCACCACGAACCGAAAGGAGGAGCCATATGGAGCATGAGATACTGCGCGCGGTTGAGCTGGTTGCCGACAGCGACGGACGGCGGCGGCTCGATCATGTGAGCCTGCTGTTGACCGAGGGCGGTGCGCTCGGCGTAGTGGGCCGTAACGGCGCGGGCAAGGATCAGCTGGCGCGCGTGCTGTCAGGGGAAGCGGCGCCGGACGGCGGCACGCTGCTGTATGAGGAGCAGCCAGCCGATTTGCAGCAGCTCCGGCGGTATGGGCAGCGGATCACGCCTGCCAGCCGCCTTGCCGAAAACCTGACCGTATACGAAAACCTGCTGCTGATCCCGCCGGGGCGGCAGAAAATCTGGCATGGAAGGCGGATGCAGCTGCTCTGCACCGAGCTGCTCTATGATTTCGGCCTGGCGGAATACGCAGGCGCCGCGCCCTCGTCCCTGCCCGCGGTGCTGCATCAGCGGCTGCTGCTGGTGCGGTCTGTGGTGCAGCAGAAGCGCTTTGTGGTCATCGAAGGCGCGTCCGACCGTTATTCGGAAGAGGAGCAGCGCGGCCTGCTGGATACCATACGGGCGGTCTGCCGCCGTGGAATGGCGGTGCTGTACACTTCCCGCCGCATGGATCTGGTGCAGGCCGGTATGCAGCGCACCCTGATTATGTCCAACGGCCGGATCATCAAGATGATGCCGACGCGCGACGCCGACCCTGCCGCGCTGCGGTCGCATCTGTATGGATTTCGGGAGGCGGATTCCTATGTGGAACCGCCTGCGCAGGAGGGCAGGGAACTGTTTGCCCTGCCCGGGCTTTCGGTCTGCGCGGGCAGCTTTGCCGTGATAAACGATTATGACGGCACGGCGGATAGCCTGATCCGCCTGATTACATATTCCTGCGTGCAAAGCGGGCAGCCTGCGCCCGGTCTGCTGGACAACGACACGCTCGATGAGCATTTCGTGGGAGAAATGACGGTGACGGATAATCTGCTGCTCACCGCCGCGCCCAAGCTGGCGGGGCGTTTGCGGCACGTGAGCCGCCGGATGGTGCGTCTGCTGCGCGAGGAGTGCATCGCTATGTCCGGGCTGACGGAGGCGCAAATGTGCCAATACCCGGCAGAACTGACACGCGCGGAACGCCTGCGCCTGCTGCTCTACCGGTTTTTTGTGCAGGGGGTAAAGGTGTTTGTGATCAACCGCCCCGGCTTCAGTGAATCCGACCGGATCGGGCTGGAGCGCGCGGCAAACGGGCTGCTCGCTTCGGACTGCGCGGTCCTTTACATTATGGGAAGCCCGGATGAGCCCTTCAACCATGCCGCCCGCAAGTTTGCCTGGCACGACGGCAAGCTGCATGAGGAGAGAAAATGAAGTATACACAGCATTCCCCGCGCGATTTTGTATCGGTCGCGCTTCTTGCGCTTACCATAGTGGCAAGCTATTTTTTTGTCCCCGGCTTCAATCAGCCGGGCATGTATTTCAGCATCATGACGCAGGCGGCCATTGTCGGTATCCTGGCGCTCGGCATGCTGTTCGTGCTGGTGTGCGGGGATATTGACCTGTCTATCGGCGGGCAGTCCACGCTGTACAGCATTCTGTGCGCATATTTTTTGAAAAACCTGTCCATGCCGCTGCTGGCAGCGATTGTGCTGACGCTGCTTGCAGCCGCACTCACCGGCCTGCTGATCGGCTGGGGGATTGACTGCCTCACGCTCAATCCCATGGTGGCGACAATCGCGGCGGCGGTCACGTTTTCAGGTCTGGCGAACATCATTTCCCGCGGCTTCCCGATTTTTAACCTGCCGGAGTCGCTCCTGGCGCTGTCCCGCCTGACGCTTGGGATGCTGTCCGTCCCGGCGGCGCTGTTCGCCCTGCTGACGCTGCTGACGGTTTTTATCCTGCGCTATACCTATTGGGGCAAGTTTTTTTATGCCATTGGCAGCAATGCCGCAGCCTCTGAAAAAGCCGGCGTGCCTGTGCGGCGCGCGCGGATGTACGCTTATATGCTGTGCAGCGTGTTCTGCGCGGTGGCGGCGATTGCCTTCGTCGGGCGCGTGGGAACGGCGACGCTCAGCATGGGTGACAACTATGTGCTGGACGTGCTGACGATTGCCGCGCTGGCGGGGGTCGGATTTTCCGGCGGGCGGGGCAATGTGCTGCCGATCGTGTGCTCCGCGTTCCTGCTGACGACGCTGACATCAGCCTTTTCCGCCCTTCAGGTCGCGTTTTTTTATCAGGATTTACTAAAGGGCGCGATTCTTTTTTTTGCAATTTCCACAAAATCACGAAAACCTTAAATTCACCCTCCAAATGTAAATTGTGTACCATTGTAAGTGCAAAGCGATATTGCTAGAATAATGACAGGAAGGGGAGGCAAGCTCCCTGAACACAGTTTGCAAGAGGAGGTGATGTCCGGATGTCGGAATTTGTTCTGGAAATGAACCACATCGCAAAATCCTTTCCCGGCGTCAAAGTACTCGATGACGTAACCCTGCAGGTTCGCCGCGGCTCTGTGCATGCACTTATGGGGGAGAACGGCGCGGGCAAGTCCACGCTGATGAAAATCCTGATGGGCATCTACGATGCGGACGCCGGCGAAGTACTGGTCGAGGGGGAAAAGCTTACGGCGCGCAGCCCGCGCGAAGCGATGGAGCGCGGCGTTGCCATGATCCATCAGGAATTGAACCCGATCCTCGATATGCAGGTCTACGAGAATGTTTATGTTGGCCGTGAGCTGCACCGGGGTATTCTGGTCGATCGGCCCGCCATGCTGCGGGAGACCGAAAAGCTGCTCGCGGAGTTGGGAATCGACATTCCCGCCACCGCTTTTATGCGCGATCTGAGCGTGGCACAGTGCCAGCTGATCGAGATCGTTAAGGCGATTTCCATTTCGGCAAAGGTTGTCGTCATGGATGAACCGACCTCTGCCATTACGGACAAAGAGGTTGAGACGCTGTTCCGGCAGATCCGCCGCCTGCAATCCGAGGGGGTTGCGATCATCTATATTTCGCATAAAATGGACGAGATTTTCCAGATCTGCGACACCATTACGGTGCTGCGGGACGGCCAGTTTATCGGCACGCATCCTGCCGCGGAGATGGATAACGACAAGCTCATTCGCATGATGGTCGGCCGCGACATCACCGAGGTCTTCCCGAAGGCCGATGCGAAGATCGGTGATGTCATTCTGGAGGCGCAGCATATTTCGCTTGGCCGTCAGGTGCGCGACGTATCCTTCAAGCTGCGCCGCGGCGAGGTGCTCGGCATTGCCGGTCTGGTCGGCGCAGGGCGCAGCGAGCTGGTCGAGACCATTTTCGGTATGCGCCGCAAGGACAGCGGCGAGGTGTTTGTCAACGGACAAAAGGTATCCATTCATTCCCCGCACGACGCGATCAGCCATAAAATTGCGCTGATCACCGAGGACCGCAAATTTACCGGCCTGAACCTGAGCGGTTCGGTCACGGAAAACATCACGCTCGTGCATCTGTCCGCTCTGTTTCCTTCGGGGCTGACCAACAAACGCACGGAAAGCGAGGTTTCTAACCGCTATATCCGGGAGCTGCGGATCAAAACGCCGTCCGGCAGCCAGCTGGTCGGCAATCTGTCGGGCGGCAACCAGCAAAAGGTCGTTCTGGCCAAGTGGCTGCTGACCGAGCCGGATATCATCATTATGGATGAACCGACCCGGGGCATTGATGTTGGCGCCAAGCGCGACATTTATCTGCTGATCGGCGACCTGGTCAAACAGGGCAAGGCGGTTGTCATGATTTCGTCGGAGATTCCCGAGGTCATGGGCATGTCCGACCGGATTATCGTCATGGCAGAAGGCCGCCTGACGGGTGAACTGCGGCGCGGCGAGTTCTCGCAGGAGCGTATTATGACGTATGCGGCACAATTTGGGGAGTGAGGGAAACAGGATGGAAAAACGTAAAAGCTCCAATTTTCTGAAGAATTTTGGCCTTATCATAATTTTTATTGCGCTTGTTCTTGTGTTGGCGGTAATTTCCGGAGGCGCGTTCGTCAAGCCCGGAAACCTGATCTCGCTGATCAAACAGACGGCGGTGAACGGTATTCTCGCAATGGGCATGATGTTCGTCATCATTTCGGACGGCATCGACCTTTCGGTCGGCTCCACGGTCGGTCTCACCGGCGTGATTGCCTGTATGCTGGCGCATCCCGCAGCCGAAGGCTCCGGCGGTCAGTTCCCGCTGCTTGTTCCGGTTCTGGTCGCGCTACTGGTCGGCGCGCTGGTCGGCGCCTGCAACGGTATCGGCATCGCCTATGGCGGCATCCCGCCCTTCATTGTAACACTGGGCACCATGACGGCTGTGCGCGGTCTTGCTCTGATCATTTCGGGCGGCTCCCCGGTCTTTGGGGTTACCGATGGGTTTGAGTCGATTGCGGCAATCAAGCTGCCGCTGTTTCACTTCCCGATCCTTGCGGTGTATCTGATTATTGTGGTGGCTATCAGCGCATTCGTCCTACAAAAAACCACCTTCGGCCGCCGCGTATATGCCCTTGGCGGTAATGAGACCGCGGCTTCGGTGTCCGGTATTAACGTAAAGCGCTATCGCGTGGCGGTTTATACGATTGCAGGCCTGCTGGCCGGTCTCTGCGGTCTGCTGGTTGCTTCCCGCACCATCACCGGTGCGCCGACCGCCGGCCAGTCCTATGAGATGGACGCCATCGCGGCGGTTGTGATCGGCGGCGTATCGATGTCGGGCGGCTCGGGCAAGTGGCACGGCGTTGTGATTGGCGCGCTGATGATTGCCGCAATCGCCAACGGCCTGGATATCATGCGCGTTGATGCGAACTGGCAGCCGGTTATCAAGGGCATTATCATTATCCTTGCTGTATTTATGGATATCCGAAGCAAAGCGAAGAAGGCATAAGCTGGTCGCAGCTTCTGATATAAACCGATTATGAGGAGGACATAAGATCATGAAAAAGAGACTTCTGGCCATGCTGATGGCAGGCGCGATGACGCTGACAATGACTGCTTGCGGCGGTCCTAAGACTGACGAGGGTGAGGGCGGCTCTGCACAGGCAGGCGGAAAGACCTATAAGATTGCGCTGCTGATGAGCCACCAGACCAACGCATTCACCACCGCTGTCTCCGAGGGCGCGAAGGCCAAGGGCGAAGAGCTTGGCGTACAGGTGGATGTTTTCGACGGCAAGCAGGATCAGGCACAGCAGGCTTCTCAGGTAGAGCAGTGCATCTCGCAGGGCTATGACGGCATTCTGGTAGAGCCGATCTCGGTTGACGGCATTGTTCCTTCCGTAAAGGCAGCCAACGAGGCCGGCATTCCGGTCATCACGGTTGTGCAGAAGATGAGCGATCAGTCTCTGGCGGTTGCGTACTGCGGCGGCAACGACGCGGCAGCCGGCGAGCTGCAGATGACCGAGGCGGTCAAGGCGCTGGGAGGCAAGGGCAACATTGTTGTGCTGTACGGCCCGATGGGTTCTGACGGCCAGCTGATCCGCAAGGAAGGCTATGATAAGATTCTGGCCGAGAACCCGGATGTAAAGATTGTGTTTGAAGATACCGCCAACTGGACCACCGACGAAGCGCTGACCAAGATGGAAACCTGGCTGCAGACCGGCACGGAGATCAATGCTGTCGTTGCGCAGAACGATTCCATGGCGCTGGGTGCGCAGAAGGCAATCGAAGACGTTGGCAAGCAGGATGACATCCTGGTATTCGGTGTGGACGCTGTTCCGGAAGGCCTGGATTCTGTTGCCAAGAACAAGATGGACGGCACGGTTTCTCAGGATGCCGCCGGTCAGGGTGCGCTGGGTGTTGAGACCATGGTCAAGCACCTGAAGGGCGAATCCGTAGAGGCCACCAACTATACCGAGTGCATCTGGGTCAACACGGAGAACGTAGCAGATTATCAGTAACTCTTCTTTTCTGTAAAGGAGCTGCGCGGCGGAACAACTTCTGCCGCGCAGTTCTTTTAGGATGCCATCCATTTTGGAGAAGCAATGTAGGGCGGCTCAGGCAATCGACTGTTTTTTTAAGCCGGGAATAAGGATAACAACGCTACACTTGGCGTTGCAAAATGAACCGAAATACAGGTTCGCCGCCTGCTTGAAGTCACGCCAAACGAAATCCTTGGGTTTGAAGATTAAAATTTCCAGATAAGTCCAGTGCTTCCGCTTGCATAGTCGTGCCAATCCTGCGAATACTAGGATTAGCCACCCCGAAGCACAGGAGGAGATTTTAGATATGAAAGCAACTGGAATTGTTCGCCGGATCGACGACCTTGGCAGAGTCGTCATCCCAAAAGAAATTCGCCGCACCATGCGTATCCGCGAGGGCGACCCCTCACGGGACACACGGAACATAGTAAACCGTCAGAATCCGGCAGAGATTTTGGAGACCCCGTCTTGCACCGCTTTTCCGGAGTGTGTTATACTGAAAAAAGAAGCAGGAAAGGGAGGTTTTTCGATGGAGGTCACGATCAAAAAGGGAGACCCGTCCCGGCTCGAGGACTATGTGGATGTCATGCGCGACAGCGCGCTTTGGGAACATTATTATGCGCCGGATGAAACCGTGCTGCGCGATGGCTTGGCCGACGCGCTGGCCCGCGGCGCGGTGTTCATCGCAGAGACCTCGTCCGGGGAAGCGGTCGGCCTGATGGTGTGCGAATGGGAAGGCATGTTTGGCGCGTGGCCATATCTGGCGCTGCTGGGCGTCAAAAAGAACTGCCGCGGCATGGGCGTTGGCCACCGCCTGCTTGACGTATTCGAGGGAACCGGAAAGGCGCTTGGCGCGCGCAATTTGTTCATCTGCGTCAGCGCGTTCAATCCCCGCGCCCGCGCGCTGTATGTCTCCAGAGGGTTCCGCAAAGCGGCGCTCATCCCGGGACTGTACCGCGACGGCGTCGCGGAGAACGTACTGATCAAGCGAATGGAAGGATAACCGGACGGCGTGCGGCGTGAAAGGCTGCACGCTGTTTTTCATGGTTTCCACACAAAAAGTTTTATATCTTGCGGTTTTAATGGGGTTTGGAATGTTTCGCTTCTCTTCCCGGAAAAGTTGTGGTATCATGGATAACAGGGGCGCAAATCGCGGCCTGCCGCTGAATCTGAGAAAAATGAGGGATCACCATGACAACTATGACTCCGACACTTGCCGTTTATATTTTCATCACCGTAGCGTGCGCGTTTGTCGTCAAAGGCCTTGCAGGGTTCGGCGACCCGCTGATTTCCAACCCGCTGCTTGCCATGAAGCTAAACAACAAAGATATTTCGCCCAGCCTGCTGCCCATTTCACTTGGGCTGAACGCGTATATCGTGTTTAAAAACCGGAAAAACTTTTCTTTCCAGATTGTATCGTCTATTACCCTGTGGGTGCTGATCGGCATCATCCCGGGCACCATGCTCCTGAAGCTCGGCGCGCCGTGGATCATCAAAGTGATCCTGGGCATCCTCATCATCGGGCTTGGCGTGGAAATGTTGACGCGCGACAATGCCAAGCAGTTTCAGCCCAACCCGGTTGTCAAAGCGGTGATGTGCTTCCTGTCCGGTGTGACGGCGGGGCTGTTCGGCATCAACCTGCTGTTTTTGATTTATATGGAACGTTCGTCCACCGACCGCAGCGCGTTCCGCGCAAATACCTGCTTTGTGTTTCTGATTGAAAACGCATTCCGCACGGTTATGTACATCATCAACGGTATTTTCACTGTGTTTACCCTGCAAATTACAGCGGTAACCGTTCCGGCGGCGGCGCTTGGGATGTTTGTCGGCGGCCAGATCGACAAGCATATTGGGGAGAACAACATTCGCAAGTTTATTATTTGGGTGTTTATCCTTGGCGGCGTCAGCACGCTGGTCAAAGCGCTGATTTTCCATGCATAAACAAAAGCCTTCTCCGTTTTGGGAGAAGGCTTTTTTGCTTACCTGTCGTTGTCATGATCGCGCTTGTCGTATTCACGGTAGCGCGCCTGTTTGGATTTCATCATTTTCCGGCGGCGGATACGGCGACGCCGCGCGCGGTAGAACAACAGAAAGAAGTACAGGAGAAACAGCACGATAATCAGCAGGACAAGGAAACGGAACAGCGGGCTTTGGAAGAAATGCTCGATCTTGTCCGCATAATAGAGTACCTCGGAACGGGATACGTCGCTCAGCGCGATCATGTTCACGGTGCCGTAGTCCACGCCGTTGTATTGGACGTTCAGGGTGCCGAGTTTGTCCCCGGCCTTCACCGGAGCGTCCACCGATTCCGGGATGTCGTAGTTCAGCTCCAGATCTGCAAGGTCGATGTCCTTGGGCACCGTACCGCTCAGATCGCTCTCGGTGACGAGCACAAGCTGGTCAGTTTCCGTCGACAGGCGCACCTGGATCTGTTTGTTTTGTTTTTCGTTGCCTTTTTCAATCAGCTTCATGCTGACAAAGTTTTGATACCCCCAGTCAAACAGCCGTTTGGTTTCCGCGAAGGTCACCGGCTGGGCGGCTCCCTGCGGTTTTTCGCAGCCGAGCATGACGGAGATCAGCTTGCCGCCCTTTTTCTCCGCCGCCGCAATCAGGCAGTATCCGGCCTGCGAGGTGTGGCCGGTTTTGATGCCCTTGGCATAGGCGTAATAATAAGCAGGCTGGTTGCGGCTGTAAATCAGCATATTGGTGGTAAACACCTTGAGCGGCTTGCCGCCGCGTTCGGAGGTCATGTTGGTGCTGCTAAGGGTTTTCTGTGCGGTGTTGGCGATCAGCTGGAAGGTTTCGTCCTTCATGGCCTGCTGAGCGATTTTGTACAGGTCACGGGCGGTGGTGTAGTGGTTGTCGTCGTGCAGGCCGTTCGGGTTGACAAAATGCGTGTTCTTGCAGCCGAGTTCCTGCGCGCGTTTGTTCATCATCTGGACAAAATCCCCGACCGAGCCGCCAACATAGCGCGCAAGCGTGTTGGCCGCCTCGTTGCCGGAGGGCAGGAGCAGGCCGTACAGCAAATCGATGACCGGCACCTGTTCGCCGACTTTGAATCCGGCCTTGGAGGAATCAGCCTCCACGCCTTTGAAGTCCTCTTCCGTGACTTCCACGAGCTTGTCCAGGTCATCCACATGTTCCAGCGTCAGCAGCGCGGTTATAATCTTGGTCGTGGACGCCGGATAGCGCTTTTCGTCGGCGTTTTTTTCATAGAGGACAAAGCCGCTGTCCGGGTCTGCGAGGAACGCGGCTTCGCACTGTGGGGCGGGATCCTGGAGCGCCGCCGCACCGGGCAGCAGGCAGGAAAACAGTACGATGACCGTCAAAAACGCAGCGGCAAACCGGGCTGGCGCGACGCGATGCATGTTAGGATTTGTCTTCATGGGGTTCCTCCAGTTGAAAGTCTGCATCGGTAAACGTACCGCGCAGGACGGCCGGGCGCGGCGGGATGCGGCGCAGGGGATCGTAACGGAACGAGCGGCAGCTTCCGGCGAGCGGCACAATGCCGCGCTTGCGGCAGGACATATTGTTTTCATCGAGCACATTGGCGCGGCTGCAATAAGCGCAGCGCGGCTCGATATCCTTCCGGAACAGTTTTCGGGTTCGGAACATGGAATACCTCCGATATGGAAAGTGAGCCCGGCGGCTTAGCCGGGCTCACGGGATGGCGATGTACGTTCCTATTATAGCGGATGGCAGCGCGCTTTTCCATAGGTGATTGTTCACAAAATCATAAGCTTATTCGTAGCTGTATGAACAAAAAATGATAATATAGGATTACTAAACAAAAAATAAGCAAAAATTAGAACTTATCAGCAAGTTTTATCTTTGCTTACTTTTGCGTGTCGGTTGCAAATCAGGCAATCATATGGAATGTTTTCCTGAGATCGTCAATTGTTGTATGGCTGAAATTTTGGATGGACAGGAACGATACGATCTTTTCCGGCCTCGGTTTTCGAACCGCCGCGCAAAGCGTGGTTTGCGGAATCACAGGAAAAACGGGTAAGCGTTAAAAATTCACTGGTACGAAAGCCGGTCAGGCATAGGACGAGGGCAGAATCGGCACCGGGGAAACCGCTTGCGGCTAAATCCTCCAGCCTTTTCGGTTCAAGGCGGGTGAACGCCCCTTTTTGATGTTTGGTATCTACCTTGGGCGTCTGGACAAACTGGGAATAATCCTTTGAAATTCAATTGGGCTGCATTGCATATTCGTTTAAAGCATGCATCAGGATAACGTTGCAATGAAATGGCTTGACCACAATGTTCGCAAAACTGGCCATCTGAACCAAGTGATGCGCCGCAAAAACGACAGAAACGGGTGTGGCATGTGGTTCAACTGCTTGAGGTTTGTCCGAATGTTTGAACACCATCCAATTTTGGGGATGAGTTCGGTGGTTGACCCTGTTTCGGGCGCAGTCTCGGCAGGAGTTTGCGGATGTTTTGTGGGAAGCCCATTTTGATAGATTGTCCATTCAGATTGGTTGTCGATTGAATGACCGGTATACGGATTGATTGTTTCTGACATGTATTCTGCAATGATCGGGTCACGCTGCTTCTGGTCGATGACGCCAAGGAGCCGGATTGGGATTGCCTTCTCGGGTTTAATCATTACTTCTGATACTGAACCCGGCGAATAAAAGCGCTTTTTCAGATAGAAATATGTTGGAATAAACAAGATACAGACTCCGATCGCGCTGCCTGCTGTTTGCGCATAGAGGGTTGATAAAAATTCGTTGTCTACTCCCAGTGGCGTTAAATCGGAATAGTATGAAATGCTTAGACCTAATGCCAGCATGATGGTAAAGATCATGACATTTCGTGCGCCCCGAATGCATTTCGGGGCTTCTTTGCATATGTCATGGTACATAAGAATGCTCAATATGGATTGACCGAATGCGTTAAGGTATCCAAATGCGACGATTGATGAAAACGCTTCGAAGTACTACGAATTTGTAAGACCAGCACTGGAAGCATCGAATGAAAATGCCGTGAACTGCTGTAACGGAGACAGAAGAAAACGCAGAATCAGAATAACCTTGAGAATTTTGTACCATATCATACTCTTGGAGGGATTAAGGTACAATGATTGCGCCCTGTTAAGAGTATTTTTATGGGGAATATCCTTTTTGTATCTTACCTGGCCTCCGGACAGGAACGTGTCGGGGTCTATCTCTTGATGGCCAAGACTGCCGTCCACAACGCCGCTCAGCGTCAAGGTATAGCCATCGAAAACGCAAGGCTTACCGGCGACATGCAGACCGCGCAGGAGCTGCAAAGCTACTACGACAGCGTTTTGCAGGCCGGGCAGCAGAACGCGGCAAACATCCTTGCCGCAGGGCAATGGAACATCCAGAACGCGCAGGGGCAGGCGGCGCAGCTCCAGCAGGACGCATGGACACGCGCGGGGCTGACTGGCAGCTACGCCGGGCAGCCGACGCTCGCGGGGCAGCAGGCGGCGCTGGAATTCAAAAACATGGATATCCAGAACCAGAGGGCGCTGCTGGAACTGGAAATCCAACGGAAATTCGGCTGGGATCAGGCGGCGGCAGACCTGTACATTACACAGAAGCAGGGGCAGGGGTATGACCTCAGCAACATCTATCAGGAGCTGCAGAACAGCTACGCGCGGAGGATGATGTAAAAACAGAAAAACCGCCCAGGAAGGGGCAAAAGCCCCGGCGGGGCTTTGCCCGTAGGCCTCTATCCTTATTCCCCCCGAAGGGAATAAGACGAGAGTGGCGGCCGCTTTGCCGTAGGCCGCCGATAGGCGGGCCAGTAACGTTTCTCACCGGGCGCGGATGAAACGAGAGCAAGGGCAAGCCCCATACAGGAGCGTGCCCTACGCGGGCACACCCGCCGCAGCGGGCGTGCGGCGAGCAACCGCCGGAGGCGGCGCTTGGCGAGCCGCAGGAGAGGACGAACTCCCGCCCAAACGACGGAAATTGACGAAGGCCGGCGGGCGTGATACAATAGCCTTGCCGGTAAACGGCGGAAAACGGTTGTTCCTCCGAACGGAGGTGATCGCCATGACAGTGCTCGAAGTGCTTGCGCTCCTGAACCTGCTCTGCGTGATCGTCTTTGGTATCCTCGGATACATAAAGAAATAACCGCCCCCAAGTGAAGAGAGCGGCGTTTCCCAAGCTATAAACTTGATTTTGGAACAGCCGCCTATTCACAGTAGGCCGCCGTTTGCTGGTGTTATTGTAACAGATTTGCCCCGCCTTTGTCAAGGCGGGCATACTGCTCCAGAGTGTCCAAACGCGCAGTTAAAAGAAATCAAAGAGAGAACAGGGTGCCGAGATCCCCGGATGGTTGGAACAA
>URFQ01000029.1 GCA_900547195.1 uncultured Butyricicoccus sp. | reverse complement strand
GCCAGCTTCTTCGGGATGTCGATGCGGCTGAACAGGATCTCCGCCTCGCCCACCTTGTGGCCGGCCTCGATTGCGCCAAAGGAAGCAAGCGATCCCACGCCCTTGTCCTCTACGGCGAGCTGTGCGAAAATCTTGTCCGCGGTTTCGGGCAGGTAAGGCTTGAGCAGGGTGGCCGCAAAGCGGATCGACTCCAGCAGGTTATACAGGACTGTGCCGAGGCGCGCCTTTTTGCTTTCATCCTTGGCGAGCGCCCACGGCATGGTTTCATCGATATATTTGTTGGAACGGCGCAGCAGGATGAAGATTTCGTCGATGGCGTCCGCCACATGCAGTCCTGCCATCTTGCCCTCCACCTTGCCCGGCAGCGCGAGCGCAACCGCCTTCAGTTCGTCGTCCACCGGCTCGGCCGCATCCGGCGCGAGAACCATGCCGCCAAAATACTTGTGGGTCATGGCAATGGTGCGGTTGACCAGATTGCCAAGGACGTTCGCAAGGTCGCCGTTGATGCGCTCCATAAGCATCTCATAGGTCATGACGCCGTCGTTTGCAAACGGGATTTCGTGCAGCACATAGTAGCGCACCGCGTCCACGCCGAACCAGTTTACAAGATCGTCGGCATAGATCACGTTGCCCGTGGATTTGGACATCTTGCCGTCGCCGACCAACAGCCACGGATGGCCAAAGACCTGCTTCGGGAGCGGCTCGCCGAGCGCCATCAGGAAAATCGGCCAGTAAATGGTATGGAAACGGATAATGTCCTTCCCGATCAGATGCACGTCCGCAGGCCAGAATTTCTTGTAATGCGCATCGTGGTTGCCGTCCGGATCATAGCCGCAGAAGGTGATATAGTTTGTCAGGGCGTCCAGCCAAACATATACAACGTGCTTCTCGTCAAAAGTGACTGGGATTCCCCAGTTAAACGAAGTACGGGAAACGCACAGATCCTGCAATCCAGGCTTCAGGAAGTTGTTGACCATCTCGTTCTTCCGCGACTCCGGCTGGATAAATTCCGGATGCTCTTCGATATGCTTCATCAGGCGGTCTGCATACTTGCTCATTTTAAAGAAATAAGCTTCCTCTTCCGCATCCACAACCGGGCGGCCACAGTCCGGACAGCAGCCGTCCACAAGCTGCGATTCCGTCCAGAAGGACTCACAGGGCGTACAGTATTTGCCCTTGTAGCTGCCTTTATAGATGTCGCCCTGCTCATACAGGCGCTTGAAAATCTTTTGCACCTTTTCCACATGCATGGGATCCGTGGTGCGGACAAATCGATCATATGTCGTATTCATCAGATCCCAAATCGTACGGATCTGCCCCGCGACACGGTCGACATACTCCTGCGGGGAAATACCGGCCGCTTCCGCCTTGTCCTGAATTTTTTGTCCATGCTCGTCGGTACCGGTCTGGAAGTAGACGTCGTAACCGGTCATCCGCTTGTAGCGGGCAATGGCGTCCGCCAGCACAATCTCGTAGGTGTTGCCAATGTGCGGTTTCGCCGAAGTATACGCGATCGCAGTAGATATATAGTAAGGTTTTTTGTCCATCGCTTGAGACTCCTTTCACAATGAAAACCGCGCACAGGGCCTTGCGCGCGGAAAAATACGATTGTTATTTTTTATTTTATCCAAAAACCGCCGCCAAATCAATAGTTTCCCTACATTTTCTCAAATCCGCCAAGATCAATTGCGTCAATGCAAAAGCACATGAAAAGAAACGCGGCGGCCAGCAAATCACTCCATGTTTTCCGAGCACAGAATTTCGATGGATGCCGTCTCCATTTGCGGGTGAATGTGCTTCTGGAGATACTCCCGCAGCAGGATTAACGGTCGGTAGCCCTGCTGATAGATGTTTTGCGCAATGGCGAAATCAATCTCGCCGCTCTTTAAAAGCCGCCTGGTCGCGTCGGTCAAGTCGTGGCTGATGACATGCACGTCGCCGCGCCGTCCCGCGTCCCGGATGGCTTCGGCGCAGCCGCCGACGCTGTGATTGGCCATGTAAATACCACGGATATCCGGGTGCCGTCCGAGCGCATCCCGCACCTTTTGATAGGTGAGCGAATAGTCGTTATAAGTTTCGATGATCTCCAGATTTTTTCCAGCAAAACCGCGCTCATGCAGACGCTCGCAAAAGCCCTGCAAACGCAAACGATGCGCATTATATTCCGGGTTGCCGATGGCAATGAGCAGAATATCGTCCGGAGACAGGTATTTCGCCATGAGTTCCCCGGCCACGCGGCCGCCCCGGATGAGTTCCTGCCCCACAAAGCACAGCCGGCGGCTATCGGTCAAGTCGGAATTAAAGGTCACCACTGGGATGCCTTGCTCATAAAGTGTATTGACCTTTTCCGAAATTGACGCATGATCCTTGGCGCACAGGGCAATGCCGTCCACATGCTGCTCAAGCAGCTCGTCGATGCGCTCGGTAACCTCGTCCGGCAGCTCGGTTTCGCAGGCTTGCACCAACACTTTGACTGAATAGTCCCGCAGCAGGTTCTGCGCGTCTTCCATGCCGCGCATGACCTCTTTTTTGAAGTATCCGCGCCAATTCGGCAGGATTACGCCCAATTTGCAGGGTTTTTGCGTCTCGTTCGCAAGGCCAAGGGCAATGGCCTGATCCTCTTTCGGCGGGACATAGCCAAGCTCCCGCATGGCGCGCACAATGCGCTCGCGCAGTTCGGGCTTCACGTGCGGCCGCTGGTTCAGCACGCGGTCTACCGTACCGCGCGATACCCCCGCCCGCTCGGCCACCATATTGATCGTTGCTTTCTTTGCCATACATGCCACCTCGTCCTCGCCTGGTATTATTAGGATTCCCCTTTATTATAGCATGAACTGCGCGAATTTTCCATGGTGCATTGAAAAAAGCACAATTGTGTGAAAAGTATTTTCATCCGAGCAAAACAGCGCCCCGCTTATGGCAAAAACGGGGCGCTGCGAAGCAAGGGATGGCTTAACCCTGATAGAATGCCGGACGCGCAGTCAGCGGAACCTCTTCAATCGCGCCGCTCTTCTGGCTCTTCAGGCAGGAGTCGGTTGTCACAGCTGCACAATAACCATCCCAAGCAGAAGCCGCAGCCGCGCAAAAGGTGTCTGCGTTGCAAGCGTCTACCCACGCCTGAAATTCTGCATCATAAGCCTCTGCAAAGAAACCCAGTCCGTCTGAGGTCATGCCGCAGGACTTGGTGTTTGCCGTGCAGACCTCTACGCGGGAGTGGCGCGGCAGGGTCGCGGTGCCGTCCTCGCACAGGACTTCGCAGCGGATGTCATACGCATACTGGCAGTTGACCCAGATCTCACAGGTGATGACCATACCCGAGGAGGTGGTCAGCAGCACGATCTGCGGGTCGTGCAGATTTTTGTTCCTGGAGTGCTTGGAGCACTTCGGGAAGATGACCTGCGCCTTAGTGAAGTAATCACCAACCAGCCAGCTCATGGTGTCAATCTCATGGATCGCAGTGCCGGTGACTGCAACCACATCGTCGAACGCCTCCGGATAGTTCGCGTTGCGGTGTGCGCAGTGCGCAACCAGCGGCTCGCCCAGCTTGCCGGAAACGACCAGCTCCTTCAGCTCCTGATATGCCGGGTCGAAGCGGCGGTTGAAGCCGAGCTGGATCAGACGCTTGCCGCCGGCCATCTCAGCGTCTACGACCTTGCGCGCCCCCTCGGCGAAAGCGGACAGCGGCTTCTCACAGAAGATGAACTTCTTCAGGCGCAGCGCCTCCATGCAGAACTCCTCATGGGTCTTGTCCGCGCTGACAATCACGACGGCATCCACCTCTGGATCGTTGATGAGCGTGATCGGGTCTGCAAAGAATCGTACCCCTGCATACGGCGCAATGACTTCCTTTGCCCGGCTCTCGTTGACGTCGGAAACCGCAGTTACAGTCGTATGGTTGATCTTGTTCATGAGACGGAGGAAATGCTGGGTGCCCATTGCGCCAATGCCGATAATACCTACTTTTAACATAATAATTTCTCCTTTATGTATAATTTTAAAGCGCTATCAATCTGTGAAGTTATGCGTTTTCCATGGTCGTCGTGACCGCGACCCCGGGAACGGCTCATAGCCGGACAGCGCGCAGGCGATTCCCTGCCGCATTCCCATTTTTCCGGCCCCGTCAAATACCCGCAGTATCGCGGATATATTCGCGTGCCATGCACGCATACTCAAACGGATTGGCAAGTGCAGGGTCCTGCTCTGCCTCGACGATGAACCAGCCTTCATAGCCAGCCTGCGCGAGCGCATCGAACACGCCCGGATAATCGACACAGCCGTCGCCCGGGATGGTGAAGCAGCCCTCGAGTACTGCCCGGCGGAATTTGAAGCCCTCGGCGTAAGCCTGCTCCATCTTTGCGGAGCGGATGTCCTTGAGATGGACGTGACCGATACGGGGCGCGAACTCTTTGGCTGCCTGTACAGCGTCTTCTTTCGAAAATGTAAAGTGCCCTGTGTCAAAGCACAGCCACACATAGCGCGGGTCAGTGTGTTCCATCAGACGGCGTGTCTCTTCGAGCGTCTGCACGACGGTCGCCATATGATGGTGGAAACACAGCTTAAAGCCGCGATCTACCGCAATCTTACCCAGTTTGTTCAGACCGGTACACAGCTTGTCCCACTCTTCCTCGCTTGCAACAGGCTTGTGCGCTCCAAACATGGAGCACTCCTCAGCGAACAGACAGCGGGTCAACTCGCAGACATTGATACGCTTTGCGCCAACCGCTTCGAGAAAGTCAAGCTGCTTTACAAAAGCCGTCTCGTTTTCCTCGTAGGGCGTCGAGCACAGGAATCCGGAAAACCACTGGCTTGTGATCTTGAGCCCGCACAGGTCAAGCGCCTTATTGAGCGCTGCGGGATCGGTCGGGAACTTGCCTCCGACCTCGGTCCCTTCAAAGCCTGCAAGCGCAGCTTCTGAGATCATTTGCTCAAATGTGAGCGAACCGCCAAGCTGCGGCATATCGTCGTTCGTCCAACCGATCGGCGCAATACCTAACTTTACATGTTGGAACATTCCATCGCTCCTTCTTTTGTATGTGTATGTGCTTTTTAAATATTTGTGCTTTACTGCACAAACAAGTTATATCATGAGCATCCCAATGTGTCAATCCTTCATATTTCAACTAATAAAAACGTATTCCTCAGCATTTTGCAATACTTTATCCCATGTTATATGCTTTTGTGCCGTTGTGCCTATAATTTTTACAACATTTATCCATTAAATGTGTATTCTGCTGAATTTTCTGTTCTCAATTTATGCATTTTTACCATACATGCAATAAGATACGCTGCGGTATAACGCCGAAAATACTGACCAAAATGAAATGAAAAAAGGCCAAAACAACAGGTTTGGCCTTTTTGTGTGCTCTTTCATTGCTTTTTGCTCAGTCTCTTCCGAGAATGTTCTCCGCACAGATGCGATTACGTGCGTGCCGTCCTGACTCCGGCTGCGGCAGATTGTGCTTTTGCAAATTGTTCGCGCAGCACGATCAGTGAGCGGTAGCCCTGACAGCTACGCTTTGGTTCGCTATATAGGGTGCCGCGCAGCTCCGGCTGCTGCCGCAGCGCGTCCTAATAGTGCAGAAACGCATTGTAATTGTGCCCTGCATGCCGTATTCTGGGCATGGCATGTGCTTTTATAAGTAAAAATCAGAAATGCTGTTTGTATTAAAACAAGCATTTTGCACAAATTTGTTTAACTTTTATTGTTATATCTAACATATTTATAGGATAAAGTTTAGAAAAATAAGTTCATTATAGATAACGCAACCAATAAAAAGGCACAAAGTTGGCACAATTCAAATGCTAATGCAAATGTAGAATTTTCAACCCGTTTTTTGATACAAAACCGCGTTGACAAGGCTAAAATTGCATGGTATAAATTAATTGTGTTTTATTAAAACAAGCACATAAAAGCACAAACCGGATACAGCATCCGCGCAAAGCCGCCCATAACGCAGAAGGCTGGTTAGAAAAAAGAAATTAGAAAAGGAGGCTCCAAGACCAAATATTACGCCGGCGTCGGCCGGAACCGCGGCACACGGCCGCACCCAATACAGATCAAAGCTTTTCTCTTCCTCCGGGCACGGCGGCATATCTCTTCTTGCCGCCATGCCCGAAGCGAAAACACAATCGGAATCCAAAGGAGGGCGAAAATGAGTCACGAATACATCGTCCAAATGGACGGCATCACCGTGCAGTTTCCCGGCGTACTTGCCTTGGATAAGGTGCACTTTGATGCCAAGCCGGGCGAAGTGCATGTGCTGCTCGGCGAGAACGGCGCGGGCAAGAGCACCATTATGAAGGTGCTCGCGGGCGTCAACACCAATTACGAAGGCCGCATCCTTTATAAAGGCAAGGAGATTGTCGCACGCAGCGTCGATGAGCAGCGCGCCCGCGGCGTGAGCATCATCTTTCAGGAGATGAACCTGCTTAAAAACCTGACGGTTGCGGAAAACATGTTTCTCGGCCGCCAGCCAACCACCAGAACCGGCTCGGTGGACTGGAAAGCCATGAACCAGCAGGCGCGCGAGCTGCTGGACTCCATCAATTCGGACATCTCGGAAAAGGCGCTGGTCTCCACGCTCAGCGTCGGCCAGATGCAGATGGTCGAGATCGCCAAGGCGCTGTCGTTCAAGTGCGACATCATCATCATGGACGAACCGACCTCGGCGCTGACCGAAAAAGAGGTCGACGCCCTGTTCCACATCATCCGCAAACTGAAAAACGAAGGCGTCGCCATCGTTTACATCTCCCACCGTCTGGAAGAAATTATGAAGATCGGCGACCGCCTGACCATCTTCCGTGACGGCAAGTACATTGACACCGTCTACATCAAGGACATTACAATCGACCAGATGGTCGCGATGATGGTCGGCCGCGAGCTGACCGACTACTATCCCAAGGTCGAGGTCGCGCCGGGCGAAATCCTGCTCGAGGTCAACCACCTCAGCCAAGGCGGCACGCTCAAGGATCTGTCGTTCTACGCCCGTGCGGGCGAGATCACCGGCTTCTACGGCCTGATGGGCGCGGGACGTACCGAGTTGATGCGCGCGATCTTCGGCGCAGATCCCTACGACAGCGGCGAAGTCAAGGTCAAGGGCCAGTCTGTGCACATTAAAAGCTGCGAGCAGGCCAAAAAGCTGGGCCTTGCGCTGCTGACCGAGGATCGCAAGAACCAGGGGCTGATTCTCGAGTTTGACCTGAACCAAAACATCTCGCTGGCTAACATGGACACGGCCATGTCCCCCTTCGGCTTCAACGCCGCAAAAGAGTCAGCGAACAACCAGAAGCTGGCCAATTCGATGAACGTCAAGACACCCTCGCTCAAGCAGAAGGCCAAGAACCTCTCAGGCGGCAATCAGCAGAAGGTCGTTATCTGTAAATGGCTGAACACAGACGCAGACATCGTGATCTTCGACGAGCCGACCCGCGGCATCGACGTGGGCGCGAAGGCTGAAATCTACAAGATCATGAACGGTATGAAGCAGCAGGGCAAGGCGGTCGTCGTCGTCTCGTCCGAACTGGCCGAGTGCATGGGCATCTCCGACCGCATCTATGTCATGCACGAGGGCAAGATGACCGGGCTTATTGAAGGCGAGGACATGAAGTCCATCACCGAAGAACTGGTTGTCGGTTACGCGACCGGTGCAAAAACAAATGTAAAGTGAGGTAGGCGGATATGAAAAAGAAAATCGACCTTTCCAATGCGTCGTCGCTGATTGTGCTCATCGTTCTGTGCATTGGTCTGACGATCGCGGAGCCGGCGTTCGGTTCGTTTGCAAACCTGGTCAACATCCTCCAGCAGGTCACCGTTATCGCAGTGCTTGCGCTCGGCGTCAACGTCGTCATTTTTACGGGCGGCATCGATATTTCAGTCGGCTCCATCGTGGCTTTCACCGGCATCGTGATGGGCAAACTGATCGTCGAGGGCGGCATGCCTGACGCGGTCGGCATCGCGGCCGCGCTCCTCATCGGCGCGCTGTGCGGCACCTTCAACGGGATTATGATCTCCAGATTCAAGCTCCAGCCCATGATTGCGACCCTCGCCATGATGTCCATGGCGCGCGGCGCAGCGCTGACCATCGCGGACGGCCAGACCATTACCGGCTATTCAAACGGGTTTCGCTGGATCGGTATTGCTGAAATCGGAAGCACGCAAATTCCCGTGCAGATCGTGTTCATGATCCTGCTCTACCTCGCATTTTTCTATGTGATGAAGTACCGCAAGTTCGGCCGCTACATCTATTCCATCGGCGGCAACGAAGAGGCCACCCGCCTGTCCGGTATCAACGTTGATAAGTACAAAACCCTCGCATACACGGTTTCCGGCCTGTGCGCCGCCATCGCATCGGTCATCCTCGTGGCAAAGCTCAACTCGGCGCAATCCACCGCAGGCCTCGACTACGAAATGGACGCCATCGCATCCTGCGTCATCGGCGGCACCAGCCTGCTCGGCGGCTTCGGTTCGGTCTGGGGCACCTTCGTGGGCGCAATCATCATGATCGTCATCCGCAACGGCCTGAACCTGCTCAACGTATCCTCCAACCTGCAAAAGCTGGTCATTGGCGTCGTGATCCTGCTCGCAGTCCTGGCAGACTCCCTGCGTCATAAGGCATCTGCAAAGAATTGACCCGTATATAACATTTGTTGATATGCGCACCCCGCGCAGATTTGAAAGGAGAAGAATTATGAAAAAGAGAATATTGGCAGTAGTATTGGCAGCAGCATCCGCATGCACCCTGACCGCCTGCGGCGACCGCGGCAGCTCCAGCGCAGCCGGAGACGGCGCAGTGAAGATCGCGTACATCGTCAAGGCAAAGAGCGACGAGTTCTGGACCACCATGGAGAAGGGCGCGTATGCCTATGCCGAGGAAAAAGGCGTTGCGCTGTCCTTCCAGGCTCCGGAGAAGGAGACCGATGTCGAGAAGCAGGTACAGATGGTCGAGAATGCGGTTGTCAAGGGCTTTGATGCAATCATCCTGTCCGCGGCAGACTCCAAAAGCCTTGTTCCGGCAATTGTAAAGGCAAACAAGGCGAATATCCCGGTCATCCTCGTAAACGACACCATTGACGGGGACGCGCTGGCGGCTGAGGGCGGCAAGGTTGAAACTTATGTCGGCATCGACCAGTACGAGGCCGCTTCCCTCGCGGGCAAGTACGCTGCAGAAAACATCCCGGACGGCAACATCGTTTATCTCGAAGGCGTTTCCGGCGTCAAAGCGCTCGAAGACCGTCTGACCGGTTTCTCCGATCAGGTTCCGAACTTCAACGTCGTCGCTTCCCAGACCGCAAAGTGCGACCGCAACGAGGGCTTCAACGTCATGCAGAACGTACTGAACGCAAACCCGGATGTCAACGTTGTTTGGGCAGTCAATGCGGAGATGGGCCAGGGCGCAATCCAGGCTATTGAGCAGGGCGGCTTCTCGGGCAAGGTTCAGGTATTCGACTTCGACGCGGCAAGCGACGATATCGAGGCCATCAAGGCAGGCACCCTGGCTGGTACCGTAGCCCAGTATCCGGACGCACAGGCGGCGGCAGCAATCCAGGCATGCCTGGATGTGCTCGACGGCAAAACGCTGGAGCCGCACACGAAGACCAAGGCTGAGCTGATCACCAAGGACAACGTAGAGGCGTTTGAGGCCGCAAAGGCTGAATAAAGAACAATTTATACGGGCGGGCAGTGAACTGCCCGCCCGATTCCAAAACCAATTGAAGCAATCAACGAGGTGGATACTATGACTTCAAAAGAGCGCGTAAAGTGCGCTTATGCGCACAAGCAGCCGGATAAAGTGCCTATTGACTTCGGCGGCATGGGCTGCTCGCAGATGCACGTTTCGGTCATCCGGCAATTGCGCGACTATTATGGGCTGGAAAAGCGTCCGGTCAAGGTGCTGGACATCGCGGCCATGACCGGCCTGATTGAGGATGACCTGAAGGACGCAATCGGCGCCGATGTGGAGCTGATCCAGCCGTACAGCAACAGCTTCGGTATTCCGAATGCCGGCCAGTGGAAAGAATTCCGGCTGTTTGATATGGATGTGCTCGTGCCGGAGAAGTTCGAAGTCTCGGATGACGGCAAGGGTGGTCTGTACATCTATCCGCAGGGCGACCGCACCGCGCCCCCGAGCGGCCATCTGCCCGCGGGCGGCTATTATTTCGACAATCTGGAGCGTCAGGAAGAAATTGACGAGGACAGCATGGACCCGGCCGATAATCTGGAGGAATACGCGCCCATCAGCGACGCGGCGCTCGACTACTATAAAGCCCAGATCGAGAGATACCGCGACAGCAAGCGCGCGGTCGTGCTCGATCCGGGCGGCGCGGCGCTGGGCGATGCGTCCCAGATCGCAGGGCCGGGGCTCAAGCATCCGAAGGGCATCCGCAGCGTAGCCGACTGGTACATGGCTCCCCTACTCTACCCGGATTATGTTTCCAAGGTGTTTGACCGCCAGACCGATCAGGCCATCGAAAACTTTGCAAAGCTGCACCAGATCGTCGGTGACGTTGCGGACATTGTTTATATCTGCGGCACCGACTTCGGCAGCCAGATATCACAGATGTGTTCCCCTGCGTCGTTTGACGAGTTCTATCTCCCGAACTATACCAAGGTCAACAACTGGATACACCAGAACACAGGCTGGAAGTCGCTCAAGCATTCGTGCGGCGCGATCTACCCCTTTATCCCCAAACTAATCGCAAGCGGGTTCGACTCGGTCAATCCCGTTCAATGCTCGGCCACCGGCATGGAGCCGCAGCGCCTGAAGGATGACTTCGGGGACAAGATCGTGTATTGGGGCGGCGGCGTGGACACGCAGAAGGTACTGCCCTTCGGCACGCCCGGCGAGGTGCGCGAACAGGTGCTCCAGCGCTGTGAAATCTTCTCGAAAAACGGCGGCTATATCTTCAACTCCATCCATATCGTGCAGTGCGGCACCCCGATCGAAAATGTTGCGGCAATGATTGATGCAGTACATCAATTTAACGGTGACTAAGGGATCGATTTGTCTGAAAACAACGTCAAAAGCGAAGCTTGTGGAATTCCAAGCTTCGCTTTTTTACTTTCAAGTGAAATACCGCCACATATTATATCCGTTAATCAGCATGATAAGTCCCATCACTGCTTCAAAACAGCGCGTCACCGCGCGGTCATCCATATGCTGATTGAGTACGCGCCCTGCTTCGCTGCCGATGACACCGCAAACAAGCATCCCGCCGAGCAGTACCGCCGAAACGGTAGGCGCGCCAGCCGTCAAAAATGTTTGCAGCACGCCGGCAGCCTGGCTGAACAGGATAATATACAAGCTGTTCTGCGCCGCAGCTTTGGTCGGCATTGAGAAAAAGTAGTACAGCACGACCATGTTGAACGGCCCGCCGCCAATGCCCAAGAATGCGCCCAGCATACCAAGCGCCAGCCCAATTGCAGTGCATATAGCCGGATTCCGCGTCTTCTTTGTCGCAATTCTATTCTGATTGATCGTATAAAGTAAGGTCAGAAAGGTGGCTGTCATCAAGATGCCCGCCTGAACGCCGCCCGCAGTTTCTGCATCTGAAAACAGGCCGGCGGCGAATGTAAACATCTGCTTTCCCAGCATGCCGCCTGCCGCGGCGCCAAGGGCAAGCGGTGTAGACAGTCGAAAATCAATTGCGGATTCCCGGCGCATAATCGATTGTCCAACCGACCAGCAGCTCATACCAAGAACGGTACAACTCGACAAAAAATTGATCGTTCCCACGTCCAGCACACCAAATGCATCGAGTACCGGTTTGATAATGACCCCGCCGCCCATGCCGCAGATTTTACCCACGATGCACGCGCCGAATGCAGTGAACAGGAACAATGCGGTTGTCATATATTCCATCGTCTGTTCTGTCCGATGGGGGTTTAGTAATACATCCGATGACCGGCGTATTTCGTCGTCCATGTCTTCTGCGCGGGCGGATACTGGTCGATGACAAATTCCATGCGGCTGCGCGCCTCGGCAATCTGTGCCTGATATGCTGGGTCGCCGATCCGGTTCACGCCCTCTTCCGGGTCTTTCTCCAGATCATAGAACTCCTCATAGGCTGTACCCGGTTTTTCATAGCTCAGATACTTCACGTATTTGGTCTTTTCGGTGACGACCATCCGCCATGCGTTGCCGCGCCGGCCATTCGCACCGCGCTTGCGAAGCACTTCGTTGAAATCCGTACCCGGGTGCACTTCTTCGGTAAAATCAGATTCGCAGTATGTCCAATCACGGATCTGCTCAACCGCGCCGGTGAGCACCGGCAGAAACGAACGGCACGGGATACGGTCGTTATACGCCGGATAGACTCGACTGAGCGCCGCCGTCGGCTCCAGACCCGCATAATCGAGAATGGTTGCCGCCACATCGATCAGCTGCACAGGATGCGCATTGGCGCCAATTCTAGGTGCGCCCGGCATCCATGCGGCCAACGGCACATTGGACGCCTGATCCCACGGCACGCCCTTCTGAATGCGGTAATGATCGCCCTGCATGTCGCCGTGGTCGCTGGTAAACAGTACCAGTGTATCTTTCAGCATATCGCGCTTCTCCAGCAGCAACAGCGTCTCTCCAATCTGGTCGTCGATCAGCCGAATCATCGCCTTATATGAGCGACGCTGCCGGTACAGCGTCATTTTCTCCTCTTCCGTCAGCGTCTGTCCCTCGGGAAGCACAAAGTCATCCTCTTCCTCCAGCGGGAACATGTCGAGATATCGTTGCGGCGCATCATAGGTCTTATGCGGCCCGCAGAAGGAAACATACATATAAAACGGCTTATCTGCCGGATGCAGCGCCAGCTGTTCGCGTGCCACCCGGCCGGTCACAACGTCAATGTAGTCTTCCTCATCAAACGGCCACGCCTGCGCCTTATCATAGTTGTGATCCGGCGTATCACCATTGACGCCGCCGCTCTGCTCGACAAAGTCACGCACTTTGTTGAGCAAGCCGCGCCGGTTCAGATATTCCCCGTAAAAACAGTAATTGGACACCATCGTCTGTTTTCCTGCGGTTTCCCACACGAAATCATAGCCGAATCCCTTCATTTCCTCAAGCATCGCCACATGATCGAAACCGCCGCCGCGCGGAGCGTTGAATCCGCCGCAGTGCATGTAGTGATACTTCCCGATGCCGTAGGTCTTATATCCCTCCTTTTGCAGCGCCTGCATGAAGGTCGGAATCTGCGGAAAAAAGTCGCCCGACATGGTGAGCGTACCGATCTGACGGCTGTATCGCCCGGTGATCAGCGAGGTACGCGCCGGGGTGCAAATCGGGTTTGATGTCGTGCAGCGCGTAAAGTGCGCATGGGACGCAATTCGATCGATATTCGGCGTCAGCGCCTTCCCGCCTGGCATATAGCCGACATAATCGCTTCGATGCTGGTCGGTCATAAATAAAATAATATTTTTAGGCATTTCTCTGCTCCTTTGTCACGGAAAATGTGGTTGGCAAATATCGCCGCCCGGCATCGCTGCCAAGGCGGCGATACGCCAATATGAGAAGAAAAGGATCGATGAAGTATATGGTATGGTTTAAAGCTCCAGGCCCAGCCTGACATACTGTTCAGCTGGCGCGTCACAACGTTTCATCGCGGCCCGGAGTTTTTCAACCATTTCACATTCCAGCGCAGCATCCTCAATCGGGCGCTCCTGCCGGTAGTCTTCCACGATATTAAAAAGCATGGTTTTGTCGTTAAACTCCTTGCGTGCCTCAAAAGACTGGGACCAATTCGTAAAATTCACAATGTCGGCCGGGAATTTGTAGACCGGATACCGCGTCCAGCTCAGGAAGCGTCCAGTTTCGATCTTATCGTAGTCTTCCACCCTGCATCCATCATTGGCGCCCATATACTGGCGCAGCAGCGATGGCACTGCGCAGTAAACATTGAGCGGCCGGTTCCGTTCATTCTTGGGTGCGCGGATGTATGTATAGACGCCGTCGTTGAGCGTTACCTCATGGCCGAAATAGCCGTAAATGATGGTCTCATGAAGCGTATCGGTCTCGCCGCGCAGCAGCGGCAGCAGACTATGGCCATGCAGCGAATATGGGATTACCGATTCTGGAATGCCGTAGTATTCGAGAACGGTCGGCAGCACATCAATATTCTGTGTCAGCGCATTGCACCGTCCGGGCTCTAGCTCCGGATGACACACAATCATGGGGATATGATAGACCTCGTTATAGGCCGCCATGAAGTTCTTTCCCATATAACCGTGCTCACCCAAGTGATAACCATGGTCCGTGGTGAAAATAAGCATGGTATCCTTCCACATGTCATATCGATCCATCACATCCAGCAACTCACCCAGATGCCGGTCGGTCATCGTCAGGGTTGCCTTGCAGCGGCGCTTTAAATGCTCTGTCTCCGCATCGTCAAACTCATTGTAGCCGTAGTTCGGGTGCGTAAAATCATACCCGTTATAGTCGCCCGGCTTCTCATATAAATCAAGGTAATATTTGGGGCAGTCGTATGGCTCATGCGGGTCAAACGCTTCCGCCCAGAGTAGGAAGTTGTCCGCGTCATGGTTCTCTTCCAGCCATTTTGCCGCGCCGTACACCGTGCGTACCGAGGGATACTCATACTCCGTTTTAAAATGGCTGCGATTTTCGGCCTCAGCCTCCGAAAAGGTGCCTTTAAACCATGCCGGACGATGTTCCGAACGGATACCGTTCTTATCTGGACGTACCCAGACCGGATCGCCCTCCTGTCCGCGATAGACATCCCATGCCGTAAAGCCCTTCGTATAGTTTTCACCGCCCGGAATGATGTAATGAGCATGGTCGGTAAACATCTGGCTATGTACATTGCGGTGCTGTGCAAGCAGCGTGGGCATGGAAAAATCAAATGGCTCCATGCCGCCCCACGGCTTTTCAAGAAAATTTAGTCGTCCGGTCAGCAGGTCGCGGCGCGCGGGCATACAGGGCGCGGAACCGGTCCAGTGATTATCGAACACCACACCCCGCGCGGCCAGACGCCGCAGATTGGGCGTGAGTGCGGTCTCCGCCGGGTTTTCGTTATAAAGATCCAGCATTCTCCGGTTGACCGTATCCATTAAAACAAATATCGTTTTCATAGTACCTCCTGTTCAGCGAGACCCAGTCGGATGTACTGGTCGGCAGGTGCATCATGCCGTTTCATTGCACGGAGAAGTTTGCCGGTCATCCATGCTTCCAGCGCCGTGTCATCAAGCGGATGCTCCTGCGCTGGATCAGCTTCCAGATCATACAGCTTATGTCCATTAATTTCCTGATTGACGATTGCAAAACCGCTTCCATTGTTGTTCCAGTGGCAATCGTTTGCGGCCACGCGATATACCGGATAATTGGTCCAAGGTAGGAACCTTCCCATCTCAATGCGGCCAATTTCATCCGCATTCATGGTGTCGTAGCCGATAAAGGCATTCAGCACCGACATCTGTGCGCCATAGATATAGAGCGGTGTATTGTCCTCGCGCACGCGGGCGCGCTGATACAGATACCGTCCGTCAAAGACGCTTACAGTCTTTCCAAACACGCCAAACAGCAGCTCTTCCCGCCGGGCTCCACCGCCATGCAGCAGCGGCAGCAGGCTCTGCCCGTGGATGGGATTCCGGCAGGCTGCGCGCGGCACACCGAACCAATCGAGCATCGTTGGAAAAATATCAATATTTTCGGTCAGCGCGGCGCACTGCCCAGGGGCGACGCCCGGCGCAGCAATCAGCAGCGGAATATGGTGCACCTCGGTATAATCGGGCATATAGCATTTTGCCATATAACCGTGCTCTCCGAGCAGATACCCATGATCCGTAGTCAGGATCACCAGTGTGTTCTCCCACATATTGTTCCGGTCGAGTGTATCCAGCAGCCCGCCGAGCGCACGGTCGGTCATGCTTACCAGCGCCCGATAGCGGCGGCGAAATCCGCGAAGTTCTTCCTCCGAATACGCAGCTGCCGGCTCATAATCCGGCCAGTATGCCGCCGGAGCTTCTCCCTCCATCGGATATTGGTCTAAAAACGCCTCCGGTACATCAAACGGCTCGTGCGGGTCGAACCCTTCGACCCAGAGCATAAAATGGTCGGCATCATGGTTCCGTTCCAGCCAGCCGGCCGCAGACGCGAAGGTGCGCGGCGTGGAGTACTTCGTCCAGTCTCCTGCATAGTTCTCCCGTGTCTTTTCATACCAAGGCGCATACAAACCGTGATATTCCTGCGGTTTTTCAACCGACGGGATGCCGGTTTGATCCGGATGCCAATACAATGTATCATGCTCCGCGCCGCGATGCAGTTTCCACGAAGTAAAATGCGCCCAGTAGTTTTCCCCGCCGCGCTCCGCATAGTGAAAATGGTCTGTTTCCATGTGGGTAAATACATTATGTTCGCGCAGCAGCGCGGGCAGGGTATGATCGAACGGTTCAATGCCGCCCCAGGGACGTTCCATAAAGTTCAGCCGCCCGGTCATGATATCGCGGCGTGCAGGCATGCACGGTGAAGAACCGCACCAGTGCTGATCAAAGCGCACCGCCCGCGCGGCCAGCCGGTCAAGGTTTGGCGTATGCGCTGCCTCCGCTGCACCGTAGCACCCTAAAAAATGCCGGTTCAGGCTGTCGATCAAAATAAATACCGCGCGCATTGCTCACCACCAACGAATGAGATCGGTCACTTTATTGCGCAGCGCAACGAACTCGGGCGAAACCACGTCGCGCGGCAGCGGCAGCGGATTGTCGAGCACGGTCTTCACCGAGGTCGGCTTATTGGTCAGCACCATGATCTTCTGGCTTAGATAGACCGCTTCCTCAATGTTGTGCGTGATGAACAGTACGGTCGTGCCGGTCTTTTGCCACAGCTTGATAAGCTCGTCCTCCAGCTTAAATCGCAGGTCAATATCAAGCTGACCGTAAGGTTCATCCATCAGCAGCAGTTCGGGCTTTGTCGCAAAGGCGCGCGCGATGGCGACACGCTGGAGCATACTGATCGAAAGCTGGCTCGGATAGTAATTGCGAAACTTGGTCAAGCCGACGATATCGAGCATCTCTTCTACGTTCGCATCCGCTTCGGCTTTGGGCATTTTTTTGATTTCCAATCCAAAGCGGATGTTCTGCTCGACTGTCAGCCACGGAAAGGAAGAATACTCCTGAAAAATATACGAAATGTTCTGCTTCTTTGGATTGACCGGAATACCGTTTACCAGAATCTCGCCCGCGGTCGGCTCATAGAGCCGGGTCAGGCTGTTGAGGAAGGTGGTCTTGCCGCAGCCGGTCGGGCCGACGATGCATAAAAATTCCCCCTCCTGTACCTCAAAATTGAGATTGTTCAGCACCAGCAAATCGCCGAATTTTTTGGTTAGGTTCTGCACTTTAACCTTGGGTTCTTTGGTTCCCATTTTCGCGCCCTCCTTTTATAGCGTGTGATCGACGACAGCATCGATCTCGCGGCGCAGCCGCAGGAATTCTGCGTCGGTATAATTGCGCGGACGCGGCAGCGTAATCTCATATTCCGCCTTCACGCCGGTCGGGCAGTTGCGCAGCACCAGAATGCGATCGGCCAGATACACGGCCTCCTCAATGTTGTTGGTGACAAAGATGACCGTGCGCTTTTCCGCCTGCCAGATTCGGGTCAGCTCATCCTGCATCAGGTAGCGGGTCTGTGCGTCCAGATGGCCGAACGGTTCGTCGAGCAGCATGACCAGCGGTTCGTTGCAGTAAGCGCGGGCAATGCCGACACGCTGCTGCATGCCGCCCGAGAGCTTGACCGGAAAGGAATTTTCAAAGCCCTGCAAACCAACCAGATCAATGTAATGCTGCGCCTTTTTACGGCGCTCTTCCTTTCTCATGCCCCGTACCTTGGGACCATACTCCACATTTCCCATGACTGTCAGCCATGGAAACAGCGCGGTGTTCTGAAACACCATGCCGCGCTCTGGACCCGGGCCTTCGACCGGCTTCCCGGCGCAGAGGATCTCCCCGCCGGATGGTTTTTCAAATCCGGCCATCATATTCAAAATCGTGCTTTTACCGCACTGCCCGGGACCGAAGAGCACAAGAAATTCGTTTTCGCGCACCTTGATGTTCAAGTCTCCGACAACCCGATAGCGCCCTTCCCCAGGCTTGTCGAAATATTTGTCAACATGACAAAACGAGATCAAAGGCTCGCCCGTTACTTTCCTCTCACTGTCCATGCGCATAGCTTAGACTCCACTCCTCTCATAATCGAAGTAATCAGCAGGCCGGTCAAAGCGATCGCAACGATGCCGACCATGATCTGCGTCATATTGCCAATGTCCTGACCGCTGACGATCAGCCAGCCCACACCCTCGGACGAACGGATCATCTCCGCCGCTACGATGGTCGCCCACGCCGAGCCAAGCGCAACCTGAAGCCCCGAGAAAATATAGGGCACGGTCGTCGGCAGCACGATGGTGGTAAAGAGCTGGTTATCCTTTGCACCCAGCATGCGCGCCGCCCGCACCAGCGTTTCGTCGACCGAGCGGACGCCGTTGTAGGTGGTGAGCGCAATGGTGAAGAAGCACGCGAGGAAGATCAAAAAATACTTTGAGCCCTCGCCGAAACCGAACCAGACGATGGACAGCGGGATCCATGCAATCGGCGGGATCGGGCGGAACATCTGGATATAGGGCATAAAGATCGAATCGCAAAGTTTATACCAGCCCATCAGCACGCCGGTCAGCACGCCGGCAATGCCGCCAAAAATATAGGGAATAATCATACGGCGCAGGCTGGTGAGGATGTGCATGGCCATGGTCTTTGTGCCGATTGGTTCAATGAATGCAAGGAAGAACTGCGAGAACACCGTCACCGGATCAGGCATGATCTGTCCGAGCTTGCTGAACTTGGCCGCCGCATACCAGACGCACAGGAAAAGAAAGATACCCAGCGCACCATAGGCGATCTTTTTTTGCTTTTCGTTCACTGCGCTCTGCCTCCCTTCACAACTTTTGCGCCAATAAATTGGATGACCGACGACAGGATGTAACCGGTGATGGCAATGATAACCATACCGACGATGACGATATCTAGGCGGAAGATGCCGCGCGCCTGCTGGATCATGTAGCCGAGCCCCTTGGTAGACGCCAGCAACTCAGCCGCAACCAGCGTCGTCCACGCCTGACCCAGCGCAACATCCAGGCCGGTGAAGATCATTGGCAGCGCCGACGGGATTGCAACCTTGGTCAACAGCTCCCAATTTGAAGCGCCGAAGGTCTGTCCGACCCATAGATGCACGGTTTTCGTTTGCTTGATGCCGGAATAGCTGTTAATGACCATGGCGACCATGGCCGAGATAAAGATAACGAGCGCCTTGGACAGCAGACCGATGCCGACCAACGTGACCATGACCGAAGTCCACGCAATGCCCGGTATCGTGCGCACCATATCAAACACCGGGCGCACGCACATGTCGATCTTGTCGTTCCACGCCATGAAAATGCCGAGCGGGATACCGATGACCGCGCCAATCAGATAACCGCTAAGCGCAACCTGAAGGCTTGCCATCAGGTGTTGTACCAGCGTTGCGCCGTCCGGCTTTTCTTGATACCATTTCATGAGAAAGGTCTGTGCAACCTTTACCGGCGATGGCAGCACGCTGGACTTAAAAAGCCCCAAACCATCCGTCACCAGCCACCAAACGAAGACGCCGATGAAAACCGAAATGACACTTAATACCACATACTTATTTCGCTTTTTTTGTTTTTTCACGAAAACTCACCTTCCTTTTTCCCATTTTTTCAAACAAAAAGAGACCCACACATTGCGCGGGGTCTCTTTTCTAAATGTTAACAAAAGTTTTGCGTTCAGTTCGCTGTCTTGACGGTGATGCCCAGAGCATCCTCAATCAGGCTGCCGTCAATCGCCTTTTTCACATTTTCGGCCTGATCTTCGTCGATGGTGCCGATCGATGCAAAGAACGCGCCCGTGCCGACCATGCCGTAGCCCATCACATAATCGTCAGACTTCATATATTCCGGGGTAACGTAAATTCTGGACTCGGCCTCCTGACGAACCGCCTCTTCCGAAGCCGCCTTGCCGTTGTCGTTATAGAACTTATGCGAATATTCGACGCGGAGATCGGGGTTGTTCTGTAGTTCCTCCGCTGCCCTGTACATGCCCTTCAGGAACAAAACCACATCGGCGCGGCGCTCTTCCAGTACATCATAGCGCGCCAGAATGCCGTTCAAGAACTCACCGCCGGTCGCATCCTGATAGCTGGCGACCCGCTTTGCCCCGCCCTTTTCAAGCTGTTCAAGGAAGTTGAAATCTGCGGTGCCGATCATATCGCCTTCGCCCGCAAGGAACGCCTGTACCGCGGCCGAGTTATCCATGTTCAGGAACTCGTAATCCGCGCCTGCTTCCAAACCAAACTGATTCATATATGCGGCGACCATATGATGCGAGATGGTGCTGGTCGCGCCCAGAATCGACTGGCCTTTGAGCGCATCTTTGCTGCCGTACATCTTCGGATGCCCGGCGATTTCACCTTGCTTATCAAATACCGGATTATCCGGTCGCGCCATGATCCAGGTGCTTTCGCCAATGGTATCGGTCTCCGCGACCCATGCACACAGGCCGGAACCCATTGAGAATACCGAAGCCAGACCGTTCGAGGCAATATCCAGCTGCTCGGCGGCCAGGCCCTCGTTCTCAGGCGAACCGTTCGGGAACATGACCAGCTCTACGTCAAGGCCAAGCTCATCAAAGTATCCCTTTTCCTCGGCATATACGGTCGGCACCGAAATAATCGAGGACTGTACGCCGACGACCAGCGGTTCGCCGGACGGCTCCGAACTGCTGTTTTTGCCCGATGCAGAGCTTCCGTTTTTGTCGCCGCAGGCCGCCAGACCAAACATCATGCTGCCGGCAAGCAGCAGGCTGAACAATCTCTTATGGTTGGATTTCATAAAAACGCTTCCTTTCTCTTTTGCATGTTCTTTCCGGATTTTTCCCAATCCCTTTGATGCTCTTATTCTACCTGTTCTCCATCAAAAAAACCATTGGATTTGTTGACCTGTTCTTTGCTGTAATTGACCATACCGCTTACACACACAGAAAAAAACGGCAATATATTGTATACTATGTACAATACATTGCCGTTCTATTTGACATAGGCATGCCCCGCTGCTATTTCTGCCTGCGTGCCTCGCTGGGCGTGATCTGATATTGCTTTTTGAATACCGACGTGAAATGGCTCACATTCGACACGCCCACCCGCTCGGCAATCTCCCCAATGCGCAGGTCGCTGCCGCGCAGCAGCCGCAGCGCCTCCTTCATGCGCAGTTCCAGCAGATATTCGGAAAACGTGACGCCCACTTCTTTCTTAAACTGACGAGATAGATAATCCCGGTTTAAAAATACATGATCGGCGACGCTGTTGAGTGTGATATCTTCTCCGTAATTCCCCACAATATAATCGATTGCCTTGCGGATGGAAGCGGAATAACGCCGGCCTTCGCGTTGAAGCTGCTCCAAGCGCCCGCTGACACACTTTTGGAGCGCCGAGAAAGAGCTTTGCGCGCAAAGCTCGTCCTCATTCCACGTCACCGTCAGTCCGCTTTGATGCCTCAGCATATCGAGCATCTGTGTCAGCAGTTCTTTCAACGCTTTGCTTTCCGGGTGATGCGTCTCTGCGAATAGCAGCGTATCCTGCACGGCTGTGCAGCTGCGATGCATGTCGCGCTCCTCCAGACGCGCTGAAAAGCCGACTATCTGCCAATGCAGCGTACGCATCACTTCCTCGCGGCTCATCTCTCCGGCGGCCGGGCCGCCGTAAAACTGATCCTCCACATTGGTAACCGCCTCGTCGATCGCCATGGACAGCTGCGCCAGCCGATAATAAATCCGGCTTCTGTCGATCCGGCCGTCGATCTTGTCTGCGAGCGTATTCAGATATAGATTTATATACCGTTCCTTTTGTTCCAGATTTTGCAATCCTACGGATGCTTTGATATTGGAAAGCAACACGCACATCGCATCGTTGTAGTGATACAGCAGAAAATTCTCAAACTCGGCCGGCAGTGACTGCATCATCATCGTGATATTTTTCTCCGAGTAGTCGATTGCGATTGCAACAAAGGCGTCGTCTTTGAGCAGGATATGGCTCTCCCGCAGATCGTGCTCGGTGACCAGATACACATTGCGGTCACCCGCGCCTGAGAGCGAGCGCAGAAAGTTTGTCTGCTTCATGCTGCCGACGATGTGGTCGGCAGCATATTTCTGCCGCTTAGACGCGACCTTTTCCAACTTGTACCCGATGAATTCCGGGGTAATCTCAGATTTCAGGACATAATCGTCCGCTCGCTCCTCCATCGCCCGCCGGACAAATTCGAAATCATCATGGCAGGTAAGCATGACCACACTGATTCCCGGCCAGCGCTCCTTGACCGTGCGCAGCAGCTCTATGCCGTCCATTTTGGGCATGGTGATATCGGTAAACAGCACATCGGGCTGTAAGTCCTCGATTTGGGTCAGCGCGCGGGCCGCCGAGGTCGCCGACCCAACGATCTCATAATTGCCCTTTGCTTCCTGAATGCACCTAATGATATAGCGGCAGATCAGCGCCTCATCATCGACCAGAAAAATTCTCATTTTTACCCTCCTCGTCCCGCAGAAATTCCTCGGTAGCCGGCAGCTCATCATAATGATCGATCTCCAGCGTCACCCGCGCACCGCCGTTCTCGCGGTTCTCGATGCACACGTTCGACCGCCCGCCATAAATGATATACAGCCGTTTGCGAATATTGCGCAGGCCAACTCCATGATGTTGGCCGCCGGGTTTGTAATCATCCCGTTGCAGCTCGGTAAGACGCTCCGGAGCGATCCCCTCGCCGTTGTCGGAAACAGTAATAGACAAAATACCATCCGCGAGCGATGCGCCAATCGCAATGCGGCAGTCCTTCTCCTGTTCGGCGAATCCATGGAAAAACGAATTCCCCACCACAGGCTGAAGCAGCATCCGCGGCACGATCAGATTACGAAAGCGTTTGGACACGCGGTCCTCGAACACCACATCCTTGTCCGTGCGGCAGCTCATGACCGAAATATAGCTTTGCACCAAATGCAGCTCCTCTTCCAGCGTAACAAATTGGATCTCCGAGGTGGATGGAATGTGCAGCAGTTCAATAAACGAAGTCATCATCGCCCCCGCCTGTTCGATCTGTCCCATGCCGATCAGGCTCTTGATGGCGATCAGCGTATTGTGCAGAAAATGCGAGCTGAGCTGCGCTTGCAAAAAATCATACTCGGTTTTTCGCTTTTCCTGCTCCCGGATTCGGATGTCCCGGATCAGATCCTGAATGCGGACGATCATTCGATTGAATACGGTACTCAGCGCACGAATCTCATAGTATTCGCCTGAAACCGCAATGGAATCAAGCTGCCCGACGTCGAGACGGCTGACCTCGTCGGCCATCGCAGTGACCGACCGTGAAACCCGCTTGACATACCGATACCCAAGCAAGCCGGCGAATGCACCGCCTAGAATCACCGCAAAAATGCTGAGCGCCAACATACGGTAATAGTTTTTCAAAATCTCGGTGATGTCATGCTCCTCCACAAAGGTCCAGCCGCTTTCCTCATCATGGTAATTGGCAAGGATATACCGCCGGTCGTCATGGCTCTCAATATGATAAGAATTATAGCCGTATTGCTTTTCGAACGCATACATCACCTTATGCCAGTTACCGATCACATTTGTATTGGAATGGCTGATGATAATGCCGTTTTCGTCAAGAATATAAACGCGGTCGCCCTCCTTGAGCAGCTTTTGATAGGTTCGAAACAACGCTTCCTGCGTCGAATTCAGAATGGCGACGCCAACAACCCTGCCATTCCTGTCAAAGATCGTTTCCGCATAGGTCAGCGCATAGCTCTTGATATCGTCAGGATCCATAAAACGCAGATTCCAGCTTTTTTCACTTTCTCCGCTGAAATGCCGGATATACCAATAGGTGTTCATCAGATGCCGCAGGCTCTTTTCCCCTTCCTCCGACGAAGAAAATGTTCGCTTATCATTCAGTACGATATCGATCGTATAGGGCAATCCGATGCGGGCAAGCTGCTCCTGCACTTCATATACTTTTTTCTGGATCCGTTCGTCGCTCTCCTCCGCAAGCAGCAGCGGATAGATCTCGGCATCGATCAAGCCCATAACATTTTGCATGTTGGTTCGGTTGACATTATTGCTTTCACTGACCTGCTTTAAAATATCGATACGGGACGCGCCCTTCTCTCCCAGCACAAACTGATAAGTTGAAAAGGTGATCGTCAGCGCGGCGATCGCGATCACGATTACGATACTGGTCAATATAGCACGAAACAGCAACCCAAACATTGTCGGCATCGCATTTTTTCTAAACACGGTCTCGACTCCTTTCCCCAGCATAAAAAACATTTTCCCATAAATCATGATATCATGCGCTTATTTGGTTATCAATGACCTTTTTTATCGTGCTATTGACTTTCTTGCCTGCGCCGATTGACATAGCGAGGCCTGCTGCGCTACAGTAATATCATTATCGGAAAAAGGAGTCGTCGCTCTATGCCTCCCGTCAATATTTTAATCAAACCCGCTTCCTCGGCCTGCAATATGCGCTGCCGATACTGCTTTTATCAGGATGTTGCCGCAAACCGAGAACAGGCCTTCGAAGGCATGCTGTCACTTGACGCAATGGAGCGCACCATCCGGGCCGGAATGGAATACGCCGAAGGTATTTGCTCCTTTGCTTTTCAGGGCGGCGAACCGACACTCGCAGGTTTGGACTTTTTCCGTTCGGTTGTTGAACTGCAAAAAAAGTATGCCCGCCCCGGTGTGAAGATTCGAAACTCGCTGCAAACCAACGGCTTTTCCATGGATGAGGCGTGGGCAGAATTTCTGGCAGAGTATCGGTTTTTAGTTGGCTTATCCTTGGATGGGCCTGCCGATCTTCACAACCGAAACCGCTTTGATACCTCGGGCCGCGGCACCTTCAATCGGGTCATACGCGCCGCGCGGTTATTTGAAAAGCACGGCGTCGAGTATAATATTCTTTGTGTTGTAACCGGCCAAAATGCGAGGTCGATTGAAAAAATTTATCATTTTTACCGCAAAAACGGCTTTCGGTGGCTGCAATTTATCCCGTGCTTGGAACCGCTTGGCGCAGAACGCGGCACGAGCGTTTATGCCCTCACGCCGGATACCTACGGTGACTATCTGATCCGTATTTTTGATCTGTGGCTGGATGATCTACGGCACGGTGAATATATTAGTATTCGTCATCTGGATAACTGGCTATCCATTTTGCTTGGCGAAGCGCCAGAAGTCTGCTCCATGACCGGACATTGCTCGACCCAATTTGTTGTGGAAGGGGATGGCGGCGTGTACCCCTGTGATTTTTATGTGCTGGACAAATGGCGGCTTGGAACCATGGGACAGGAAACGCTCGCTCAAATGGCGCAAAGCACGACAGCACGCACCTTTGTTCAGGCGTCTCTTCCGATTCCGGAGGACTGCCGAGCCTGTCGATTTGCCGTGATCTGCCGTAACGGTTGCCGTCGGGATCGTGTGCAAAACCACGATGGCACGATCGGGAAAAATTACTATTGCGCTTCTTATCGCCGTTTTTTCTCTTCGCGCGAGTCACACATTCACGAGGCACTTCAGAGAATTCAAGCAATGCGCAGTTTATAGATACTTTTCCTGATTGCAATTTTGCGATTTATACTTCCCCACTAATGGGGCTGTTGACAAAGTGCCTGTTCATTTACTTCGAGCCGAAAAATGGCAGTAAAAAAGACGCCTATCGGCGTTTCAGGTTGTAGAAAAAGCCCGTTCTGGTAAACAGACCAGAGCGGGCTTTTGAGCTGGAAGCAGAAAAATTGCAAAAATCGAGAATATACATCGGATAAGCGCCTCCGTTTTCCACCATCTGGGCCCGGATGACTGTCGTTCCATTTCCAAGTGGCCAGTTTTTTCAGATTCATGGCAGCAAATTTAAGCTTCACCCAGTTTGTCACCTGAGCAAGGCCTCGGTACTGCGTGTAGCGCATGCCGTGTTTTTCTTTTGCGTCGGCAAATACACGCTCAATTTTTTCTTTTCTCAGACGGTATAGTTCTCTGTATACCGTCATGTGCCGGACATGTTCCGCCATCTCCACAAAGTCCTGCCAGACATGGCGCAAAACCGTTTTCTCGCACTTTGCATTTTCAGTGCACTGCGCTCTGGTGGGGCAGTTTTTGCAAAAGTAGGTTCGGCTCTTGTATTCCCGGTATCCGTCCCGGTTTGTGGTGGTATAATGCAGCGCGCGATATTCCGGGCAGATCACGTCGTCGAAATATTCATCGTAAACATACGTCCACCAGGGATGGCCGTTCTTCTTGGTTTTCGGGCGGGTGTAGCAGGTGGCTAGAGTGCGGCCGCTCTCAAAAATACGCTTGCAGATCCAGGGCGTTTTGTAGGCGCTGTCCGCTACAACGGTTTGATGTTCGGGATAGTATTCACACAGTTCATCATACAAAGGGTCAAACGCTACGCTGTCATGCACGTTGCCGGGGGTGATATGGACGCCGAGAATAAAATTGTGCTTGTCACAGGCGGTATGCGCTTCATACGCAAAACACTTTTTGTGTTCGCCCTTGTGGAAAACGCCGCTCTCCAGGTCGGTTGTGGATACCACCGTTTCTTTCTCTTTGGGCGGCTTTTTGTCACTGTCGTCCGAAAAGGGCTTTTTTCCGTGTTCTTCCCGGTCTTTGTTTACCTCTTCGAACAGTTCTCTTGCATATCGCTTCGCCTCTTTCGGCACCGCCTTTTTGGCCTGCTTTTTCAGGTTTGCGCTGGCCTTGATATGCGTTCCGTCCACGAATATGGCCTCTGTGTCCAGATAGCCTTCCTCCGCAGCTGCTTTCAGCACCCAACGGAATACATATTCTACCGTCGCGTGGTTGAACCGGTGCTTGAAATTATAACTCACTGTGGAAAAGTGCGGTACCGCTTCGTTCAGCGGATACCCGATAAACCACCGGTACGCCAGGTTCATGCTCACTTCTTCCAGCCTCCGGCGAAGTGAGGAAATCCCGTAGATATGCTGGATCAGTACGATCTTGAACAGCACCACCGGGTCGATGCTCGGCCTGCCGTTATCCTCGCAATACAGCTTTTCTACGAATTCGTATAGCTTGTTGAAGTCAATCGCTGCGTCGATCTTCCGAAGAAGATGATTCTGCGGCACCATTTCTTCCAAACTTACAAATTCCATCTGACTGCGGTTCTCTGCGTTCTTCACCATCATTTTTATCAGTTGAGTAGACAGACTCGACACTCCTTTCAAGTTAGTTATCGGTGAAAGGCTTGTCTA
>URFQ01000028.1 GCA_900547195.1 uncultured Butyricicoccus sp. | reverse complement strand
GCCACAGCCGTCACCCGCGCCCCCGAGATCTTTTCTGTAATCCGGCGCACATGATCCTCTCCGATCTGCCCGGCGCCGATGATGCCAACCCGAATGCACATGCCCGCTCCTCCATTCGTCATAGGATAAACCGCTCATGAATCGCATGAATTTTCATGATTAATTTATGAAAATTATATAATATTTAATCAGTATTTTCAATTAATTTTCTGTGATTCTGGTTGAAATTTTATCGTAATCTTGCGGCTTCCGACATAAAAAAGCACCTCATCCTATTTGGATGAGGTGCTTTTTGTTCTATGGGCAATTCGCGGCTGCGAATTAATACATGCCGCCCATGTCCGGTGCAGCAGGCATTGCCGGAGCAGCAGGCTCCTTCTTGTCGGCAACAATGGACTCGGTGGTCAGAACCATGGATGCAACCGATGCCGCATTCTGAAGCGCCGAACGGTTCACCTTGGTCGGGTCCACAATGCCGGCCTTAATCATGTCGCCGTAGGTCTCCGCATACGCGTCAAAACCATAGCCAATCTGGCCGGCAGTCTTGATTTTCTCCAGAACAACCGCGCCGTCTACGCCCGCGTTTGCAGCAATCTGCTTGACCGGAGTTTCCAGACCACGCATAATGATCTTCACGCCAGTCTTCTCGTCGCCGTCCACGGTGTCGATCAGAGCGGCAACTGCCGGGATGGCATTGACATACGCGGTGCCACCGCCTGCAACGATGCCTTCCTCAACGGCCGCACGGGTTGCGTTCAGGGCGTCCTCAATGCGCAGCTTCATTTCCTTCATCTCGATTTCGGTGGCTGCGCCAACCTTGATGACAGCTACGCCGCCGGCCAGCTTTGCCAGACGCTCCTGCAGCTTCTCACGGTCGAAGTCCGACGTGGTCTTCTCGATGGCAGCGCGGATGGTTGCAACACGGGCCTTGATCGCTTCCGGATCGCCTGCGCCGTCGACAATGGTCGTGGTCTCCTTGTTGACCTTGATCTGACGTGCCTGGCCCAGCATCTGCAGGGTTGCGTCCTTAAGCTCCAGGCCGACTTCCTCAGAGATGACGGTGCCGCCGGTCAGAACCGCGATATCCTGGAGCATCTCCTTGCGGCGGTCGCCGAAGCCCGGCGCCTTGACCGCAACACAGGTGAAGGTGCCGCGCAGGCGGTTGACGATCAGGGTGGACAGGGCTTCGCCCTCGATATCCTCCGCAACGATCAGCAGCTTGCGGCCGGACTTGACGATCTGCTCGAGCAGCGGCAGCAGATCCTGAATGACCGAAATCTTCTTATCGGTGATGAGAACCATCGCGTCGTCCAGCACAGCTTCCATCTTTTCGGTGTCGGTGACCATGTACGGGGTCACATAGCCGCGGTCAAACTGCATACCCTCGACAACTTCGGAATAGGTCTCCGCCGTCTTGGACTCCTCCACGGTGATCACGCCATCGGTCGAAACCTTCTCCATCGCCTCCGCGATCAGGGTACCGATCTCTTCATTGCCCGAGGAAACTGCGGCAACACGCGCGATGTCCGCTGTGCCGTTGACCTTCTTCGAGTTTTCCGCGATGGCCTTCACCGCCGCGTCGACCGCCTTGCTGATGCCCTTGCGCATAACCATCGGGTTCGCACCGGCAGCCAGGTTCTTCAGGCCCTCGCTGATGAACGCCTGTGCCAGCAGGGTTGCAGTGGTGGTGCCGTCGCCCGCCAGATCGTTGGTCTTGGTTGCAACTTCCTTCACGAGCTGTGCGCCCATATTTTCAAACGGGTCTTCCAGCTCGATGTCCTTAGCGATGGTCACGCCGTCGTTGGTGATCAGCGGAGCGCCAAACTTCTTATCGAGAACAACGTTGCGGCCCTTGGGGCCGAGGGTAACCTTAACGGTATCGGCGAGCTGGTCTACGCCGCGCTGCAGGGACTTGCGCGCTTCTTCGCCGAACAGAATCTGCTTAGCCATAATGAAATTCCTCCAAATATCTTGATTTTTTAGTCAACAACCGCAAGGATGTCGCCCTGACGGACAATGATCAGCTCTTCGCCATCGATCTTAACCTCGGTGCCGGAATACTTGCTGGTGATTACCTTATCGCCGGGCTTTACCTGCATGACAACTTCCTTGCCGTCTACCATGCCGCCGGGGCCGACCGCCAAAACTTCCGCTACCTGGGGCTTTTCCTTTGCAGAGCCTGCCAGAATGATGCCGCTTGCGGTGGTCTCCTCTGCCTCGACCATCTTGATCACAACGCGGTCGGAAAGGGGCTTCAAAGTCATACTATATTCCTCCTAAATTTTAGAATACAAATCTGATGTTAGCACTCAATTGTCCGGAGTGCTAATCCGCTTATTATATTACATCAGTCCCCGCTGGAATGCAAGGGGGTTTTTCGGGTTTTTGGCAAAAAAATTATGAATTATTTATGAACGCCGGCCATGCGCGGCCGGTGGGCGCTGTGTGAACTTTTTCCGCGTGGCAAGGGGCTTAAAATACATATACAGGTCGCATTTGAGCATGCCGTTATACAGCTTGCGCTTTTTATCCGCGAAAAATCCATAAAACCGTTCAAATTCCGGGTCACTGGTCAGGTAATATTGCTTCAAGCCGCTCTGCCCCGCCTTTTTCCCCATGGCAGCGTACAGTTTTCGCGCCGCTTCGCTGTCGAGCAGGCGCTCTCCATAAGGCGGGTTAGCAAATAAAACGCCCGAGTGCTGACGGTAATCGAGCGCGGCCGCATCCGCCGTTTCAAAGCGGATAAGCTTCCCCACCCCGGCTTTTTTCGCGTTCTGGATGGACAGCGTCGTGCAATCCGGGTCGATGTCGCAGCCGCGGATGTGAAACTCCGCGTCCGGCAGGATGCGTTCCAGCGCCGCCCCACGCGCGGCGCTCCACACCGCCGGGTCGATGCACGTCCACTTTTCCGCGTCAAACGCGCGCGTCAGGCCGGGCGCACGGCGCTGCGCGATCATGGCCGCCTCAACCGGGATGGTGCCCGAGCCGCAGAACGGGTCGAGCAGCGGTTCGCGGCCGCGCCAGCGGGCTAGTTTGATCATGGCGGCCGCCAAAGTTTCGCGCAGCGGCGCGGCATTGGCGTTCGCACGGTAGCCGCGTTTGTGCAAACCAGCGCCCGAAGTATCCAGAAAAACCTCCGCCATGTCGTTCATGATCGAAAACTGAATCTGGTACTTAGCGCCGGTCTCCTCGAACCAATTCACGCCATAGGCCTGCCCCAGACGGCTGACCACTGCTTTCTTGATGATCTTTTGACAATCCGGGATGGAATGCAGCGCCGAATTCAGCGCATGCCCCTTCACCGGGAACGCGCCGTCCACCGGTACCCAGTCCTCCCAACGGATGGCGCGTACACCCTCAAACAGCTGGTCGAAGGTCTTCGCGCGGAACGCCGCCAGACGCACCAGCACGCGCTCGGCGCAGCGCAAGTTCAAATTCGCCCATGCGAGCGTGTCAAACCCTCCTGAAAACAGCACGCGTCCATTCTCGGCGCGCACGTCCGTGAGCTTGCCCTCGAACCGCAGTTCGTCCGCCACAATGCCCTCCAGCCCGAACAGGGCCGGGCAGCAGAAATCCAGTTTCATCCTTTTCGTCCTTTCCTCAAAAAAGGCTCCCATCCAGCCGGATAAGAGCCTTTCCTTTCGCCTTTTTATCGATTGTATCATACCTTTTTTCTGCCCTTTTGTCAATACAGCCCCCACAAAAAGGCATAGTTTGCTTTTCCCTGTGTAATGTAGTCGCGCACGCGCACACCAAGCAGCCAGAGCAGGAGCAGGCACAGCGCGCCCGCCGTGAGCACGGTGCACACCACCCCAAGCCACTGAAAGCCCACAAGACCGAGGAAAAACGTATAAAACACCCGCACCCAAAGGAACACCGTCGCACCGCATACGAGCGGCACGGCGAACAGGCGCGGCAGCGCGCGGCTGAGCATGCTCAGGCTGCACAGGCGCAGCAGGTTGCAGCCGGTCGTGAGCATGGCGGCAATAATCTGGGCCCATATATACCCGTACACGCCGAGTCCCGGCTGCGCCGAAAGTACCCACACAAGCACAAGCTGCACACACTCTCCCAGAACTCCAGCGCCAACCGCCGACCATTGTGCCCCCATGCCGTTGAGCAGCCCGGCGGTCACCATTTGATAATAGGAAAACACGGTCGATATGCCGAGCAGGGCGACATATTTGAGGCTGAGCACCTGCCCGAAAAACAGCCGGGACAGCGTGGGCGCAAGCGGTACAATCACCGCTGTAATCGGGATGGCGAGCAGGCCGGTCACGCCGACCGCCTTGCGCGTCAGCGCATCAATGCGGCTCTGGTCGCCGCGCGCCCGGCTGCGGCTGATTTCCGGCATAATGACCGTGCACACGGAGCTGATCAGCGCAATCGGCAAAACCAGCAATGGCATGGCCATGCCGGAGATGATGCCAAGTTCCGAAAGCGCTTCCGTTTTTGTCATCCCCGACAGCATCAGCCGCTGCGGCAGGATGACCGACGACGCGGACGCCAGCAGGTTGTTAACCACCGCCGCCCCGGTCACCGGCAGCACAATGCCCGCGAACTCGCGGCCGAAGCCCTCCGGGAGCGGCTGGCGTGCTGCGCGCGGCACGCGGATCTGTTTGCGGTAAATGCGCGCCAGCAGCGCTGCGCTGACGCATTCGCTCAGAGACATCCCCACAAATATCAGGAACGCAATATGGCCGTAGTCCTTCCCGCCATACCACATCAGCAGCGCAAGCACCGCTCCAATGCGCACCACCTGTTCGGTCAGCTCTGCTTCGGCCGCCCATTCCACGCGGTTGAGGCCAATGCACAGGGATTTGACGATGTTTTCCACGCCGGTCAGTGCCAGACACACGAGCAGCACCGGGAACACCACCGCCGTCCGCTCGTCGCCCAAAATACGCCCTGCGATTTCGTCGCGGCCCGCGAACAGCACCGCCGCGCAGGTGCACACCAGCAGTGCAAACACACGCGCGGCCATGCGCGCGAGTTTGCCCACCGCACCGCCGCGCCCGCTCGCGCCAAGCTCGGCCGACATACGGGAACACGCCATCGTCAGCCCGCTCAGGCACGCGGCGTGAATGACCGCATATACCGAATACACGAGCTGGTACACACCCAGCCCCTCCGCACCGGCGAGCCGGCTCAGCCCGATGCGATATAAAAATCCCAAGCCCTGCAGCCCCAGATTGGAGGCGCACAGGATGGCCACGCTGTACAGCAGGCCGTAGCGTCGCTGTTTCAAAATGCCGCCCGTCCTTTTCCAGTAATCTCCTTCCACTGTATGCGGGCAAGCCGGAAAACAGACGCAAAAACGGCATGAGCATGCTCACGCCGTTTGCGAACCGGCTGTCAAATGCGTTTGGCCAGCCGCTCGCTGTATTGGGCGCGGAACTCCGCAAATGTGCCGTGATCAATTGCCTCGCGGATTTTGACCATGAGGTTGTTATAAAACCATAGATTATGCTGCACCAGCAGGCGCTGCGACAACATTTCCCCGGCCTTGAGCAAATGGCGCACATAAGCGCGGCTGAACCGGCGGCAGGTCGGGCACTGGCAGCCTTCCTCAATCGGGCGGCCGTCGGTCTGGTACTTGGCGTTATGGATGTTCAGGATGCCGTCCCAAGTGAACAAATGGCCGTGGCGCGCGTTGCGCGTCGGCATGACGCAGTCAAAAAAGTCCACCCCGCGGGCCACGCCCTCGATGATGTTGGACGGCGTCCCCACGCCCATCAGGTAACGCGGCTTGTGCGCAGGCGCATGCGGCAGTACCTCATCGAGGATGTGGTACATGGTTTCCGTGCTCTCGCCGACCGCAAGGCCGCCGATGGCGTAGCCGGGAAGATCCAGTTCTGCAATGTCCTTCATATGCTGAATGCGCAGGTCGTCATAGGTGCCGCCCTGATTGATGCCGAACAGCATCTGCTGCGGGTTGACCGTGTCGGGCAGGCTGTTGAGGCGCGCCATCTCTTTTTTGCAGCGCGCGAGCCAGCGGGTCGTGCGCGCGCAGGACGCTTTCACATAATCATACGGCGCGGGGTTCTCCACGCATTCGTCAAACGCCATGGCGATGTCGGAACCGAGGTTGGACTGGATGCGCATGCTTTCTTCCGGCCCCATAAAGATCTTGCGGCCGTCCACATGGGAATTAAAAAACACGCCCTCCTCCTTGATCTTGCGCAGCGACGCAAGCGAAAACACCTGGAATCCGCCGCTGTCTGTCAGCATCGGGCCATCCCAGCGCATGAATTCGTGCAAGCCGCCCATCTGGCGCACAATCGCATCGCCCGGACGGACATGCAGGTGATACGTGTTCGACAGCTCGACCTGACAGCCCAGCTCCTTGAGGTCAAACGCATCCACGGCGCCCTTGATCGCGCCCGCGGTGCCCACATTCATAAACACCGGGGTCTGCACCGTGCCGTGCGCGGTCTGGAACGCGCCGCGCCGCGCCTTTGCCTCGGTTTTCAAAATTTCAAACGTACCAACGTCCATAAAAACTAATTTTCCTCACTCTTGCTTCAATTTCTCCAAAAACGCGCGCATGCGGCTCATCGCCTCGCGCAGATGCGCCATGGAATAAGAATACGAAATGCGCACATGCCCCTCGCCGCTCTCGCCAAAGGCATTGCCCGGAACGACGGCGACCTTCTGATCGGCCAGCAGGCGGCTTGCAAACTCCTCGGAAGACAGGCCGGTCGAGCGGATGGACGGAAATACATAGAACGCGCCGAGCGGCTCAAAGCACTCCAGCCCCATATCGCGCAGCTCGCCGACCAGATAGCGGCGGCGCAGGTCGTACTGCATTTTCATGCGCTGCACGTCGTCCTCGCCGGTGCGCATGGCCTCAATGCCCGCAAACTGCGCGGTTGTGGGCGCGGACATGATGCCGAACTGATGGATTTTGCAGATGGGCGCCATCATCTCGCGCGGGCCCATGGCCCATCCAAGGCGCCAGCCGGTCATCGCATAGGACTTGGAGAAGCCGCCGACCACAATCGTGCGCTCCTTCATCCCGTCAATTTCCGCAAAACAGACGTGCTCGCCCTGATAGGTCAGGTCGCAGTAAATCTCGTCGCTCAGCACCAGGATGTTGGTATCCCGCAGCACTTCCGCGATGGCTTCCAGCTCCCCGCGCGTCATAATCGCGCCGGTCGGGTTATTTGGGAACGGCAGCACAAGCATTTTGGTGCGCGGCGTAATCGCGGCGCGCAGCCGCTCAGGCGTCACCTTGAACTGATCTTCGTGGACGGTTTTGAGCGGCACAGGCGTGCCGCCGGTCAGGATGGTGAGCGGGGTGTAGCATACAAATGACGGCTCAGGGATCAGCACCTCGTCGCCCGGGCCTACAAACGCGCGGAAGGCGTTATCAATGGCTTCGCTGCCGCCGACCGTCACCAGAATTTCCTTCTGTGGGTCATAGCTGAGGCCGTATTTGCGCTCGATGTTCCCGGCGATCTCAGCGCGCAGTTCGGCAAGGCCCCAGTTGGAGGTATAGAACGTCTTGCCTTTTTCGAGCGAGGTGATGCCCGCGCGGCGGATTTGCCATGGGGTTTCGAAATCCGGCTCCCCCACGCCGAGCGAAATCGCGCCCTCCATCGTAGCGACAATATCGAAAAACTTCCGAATCCCCGATGGTTTTACGATTTTGACCCGCTCGGACAACAGCTGGTCGTAGTTTACCATGCCATCATTACCTCTCTTGTATCCGCCTTCGACGGGTCATATTCCACGCCCTGATCCTTGTATTTTTTGAGGATAAAGTGGGTGGCGGTCGAAATGACGCTCTCCATCGGCGCAAGGTTCTCGGAGACAAACTGCGAAATTTCGCGCAACGTCTTGCCCGTGATGATAATGGTCAGGTCAAAGCCGCCCGACATGAGATAGGCCGCCTGCACCTGCGGATGCGAGCAAATCTGGCGCGCCACTTCGTCAAAGCCCATGCCCTTCTGCGGGGTGATACGGACCTCAATCTGGGCGGTGACGCTTTCCTGTTCGGTTTTATCCCAGTCGATCATGGCCTTGTAGCCAAGGATCACGCCCATGCGCTCCAGCTCGCGGATCGCGGCGATGATTTCTTCTTCCGGCGCGTCCAGCATACGGGCGATCTGGGCGGCGGTCAGGCGTGCGTCCTGATCCAGCAGGGCGAGAATCTGATCTTTGTACTTCATAAATACGGCCTCCTGCCTTTTTATAAAATGCGGTCCGGAAAACCCGGAAATTTTTGCAGCTTTACAAGCCCCAGAGGCTTGATAGACCCATTATACACGATTTTCCGGCCAAAGGAAACCATTGTTTTGCAATCCCTATTGCGAAGGCCCGGAAAACAGGATACAATAAAGATAGAATTCCATGGAAGGAAGATTCCAGATACCGATGAAAGACATCGCATTTACCGGATTCAAGCCCGAGGGCCTGGATCTGCTGATAAAAAACCGCCTGATGAACAGCAAGGACTTTTATGAAGCCCACAAGGACACGATCCGCCGCGACGCGCTGGAGCCGTTCCAGGCGCTGTGCCTGCGTATGGCGCCCGCCATGCTGGAAATCGACCCGCTGTTTGTCACCATCCCGTCGCGCATGGTGTCCCGCGTCCGCCGCGATACCCGCTATACCAAGGACAAAACCCTGTACCGCGCGAACCTGTGGCTGTTTTTCCGCCGTCCGCGCGAGCAGCACGAAGCCGTCCCCTTCTACTACATGGAGGTATCGCCCGATTACTGGGGTTACGGCTGCTTCGGCGGCTATGGGCCGGGCGAAATGGCTGTGGCGCGCGAGCTGATCCTCACAGAAGATAAGCTGTTTTTGGATGCATACCGCGCCGCCGGGCGCGCCAAACCCTTTGCTCTGGAGGGCGACGCCTACAAGCGTCCGCGTTTTCCGGATGCACTGGAACCCTACCAGCCCTGGTTGAACCGCAAAAACATCGGCCTTCAGTTTGCCGAATACGACGACTTCTCCCCTTTGTGGGACGGTTCATTCGTCGAACCCATGCTGGAGCAAATGCAGCAAATCGCGCCCTTCTACCGCTTTCTGTGCGCGCTGCGCGAGCGGGCGCGCAGCGGAGGTGACCAATGAACTATACTGCGATTGATTTTGAGACCGGCAATGCATACTATACCAGTGCATGCTCGATCGGCGTGTCGGTGTTCAAAGGAAACCAGCCCGTCCGCCGGTATGTGCGTCTGATTCGCCCGCCTGAGTCGGTTGGCGCATTCCATTGGTACAATATTAAAATCCACGGCATCCGACGCAGCATGGTTGAAAACGAACCTGATTTTGCCGGCCTATGGCCTGAGCTGCGGGGCGATATTGACGGGCGCATCCTGGTGTGCCACAACGCCATGTTCGACACCGCCGTGCTGCGCAAATGTCTGGAATTTTACGGGCTGCCCCTGCCCCGCTGCCGTTATATCTGCACGGTCAAGGTCTCGCAGAAACTATGGCCCGAATTGGAAAACCACAAACTGGATACCGTTTCCTCCGCCCTGCACATCCCGCTCAACCACCATGAGGCCGGCTCGGACGCGCATGCCTGCGGTCTCATCCTGCGGCAGGCCCTTCTGGAAACCGGCTGCGCCACTGTGGAAGCGCTTGCCGAACGTTTGGGCATCCGCCTGGGCGAAATCAGCCCAACCGGCTGCCTGTCGTGCAGCAGCGCCAAACAAAATGCCCCTTCCCGGCAATCCTGCCAACCGAAACGATCTGTAAAGGAGCGATCATTATGAAATGCTGTAAGTACTTGTCCGCGGCCCGCACCTACCTCGATCCATCCCGCATTGACCGAAACGCCATCGCCGCGCAGGCGGCTGCGATCAAATCATACGCCGGTGAACTGGCGGCCCGCGCAGATGACCTGCTGAGCGGCTCCATGGAAAAGGCGCGCGGTTTTTCCATGCTGGATTTCGCGGTCTTCAAAGTGTGCCTGCTCAGCCTGGGCGTTTGGCTGGGCGCTCAGTTTTCCAGGTTTTTTAAACGTTTCCGCGTGTTTGTCTTGCTGAGTTTTGTTGCATCCTGCATTTATCTGATCTGGCGTCTGTTCCTGCGCGACGCGGACGACTGATCTCAGGGAACCGCTGATGCACCCCATCCGCATCGGCGGTTTTTCTCGCCAAATCAATTTCCGGAGGAGAAGGAATGAAAAAATCCTTTCACAGCCCCTATTTCAAATGGGGGCTGACTGCATTTATTGTAATCGTGGCCAGCATCTGCTTTTTCTTTTCCATTTTTAAAATGCAGGGGTTGGCTTCCGCCATCAGCAGCTTTATCGGCATCCTCAAACCGTTTATTTACGGCGCAACCGTTGCCTATTTCCTGCTTCCAATCTACAACTCGCTGGTAAAAAAGCTGCGCCCGCTGCTCGTGCGGATATTCCGGTCCAAACGGCGCGCCGAGGGTTGGGCGAAAATGCTTTCCAGTATTGCCAGCGTCATGCTGCTGATCCTGCTGGTTTCGGCGCTGCTTTACATGGTGCTGCCGCAGCTCGCGACCAGCATCATCGGCCTGACCTACAGCATGCAGGACTATCCCTCGAAGATTTCCGGCTGGCTCGAAGAATTCCTGCGCACCAGCCCGGATATCAAGAATAGCCTCATGGAGGTCTATAACCAGTTCTCCGGCTGGGCGGTCAAATGGATCCAGGACGCGATGCTGCCTTCGCTGGTCAAGGTCATGGGCGGCAGCCTGATGGGCACTGTCAATATTCTGAAAAACGTGATTGTCGGCATTATCATTGCCATCTATGTGCTCAACAGCAAGGATCTGTTTTCCGCGCAGGCGAAAAAAATTGCATATAGTATCTTCAGCACCGAGCACGCCAATCTGTTTATCAAAAATACCCGCTTTGTCCATCGCGTGTTCGGCGGGTTTATTACCGGCAAACTGCTTGACTCGCTGATTATCGGCATGATCACCTTTGTGTTTATGAGCTTTTTCAATATGCCCTATATTGTCCTGATCAGCGTAATCATTGGCGTTACCAACTTCATCCCATTTTTCGGGCCGTTCATCGGCGCGATTCCCTGCTCCTTCCTCGTATTGATGGTCAGCCCGCTGAAATGCCTGTATTTCGTGATTTTCATCCTGATTCTGCAACAGTTTGACGGCAATATCCTGGGGCCGAAAATCCTTGGCGACTCAACCGGCCTGTCCAGCTTCTGGGTCATGTTTGCCATCCTGATTGCTGGCGGCCTGTTCGGCTTTGTGGGGATGATCATCGGCGTACCGTTCTTTGCGGTGCTGTACAGCCTGATCACCAGCCTGGTCAACCGCTCTCTCGCAGACAAAAACCTGCCCATTAAGACCACAGATTATTTTTGTATGGACTGCATTGATCCAGACACCCATCAGCCTGTCCCCTTCCCAACCGAAAAGCCCTCGGAGGAAACCAGTGTTTCCCTGAATAAAAAACGCAAGCCGCGCAGCGTGGATCATCCTTCCAATCAGGATCGCAAAAAATGAAAAAGCAATCTATTTTTTGTTGGTTTGTGCTTCTTTTCATTGCGTTTGGGCTGATTTTTCATCTGCAGTTTCAGGAAGCCGGGCGCGTTCGGCTGAGTTCCGCCCCACCGCCGCAGCTGACAGTGGAAGAAATCGCTGAAATCGAGTTTTACGCGCAGGACGTTTCCGATGCGGCCGTGTACAGCACCGCGGATACGGTCGCAAAAATTGAAATTCAATCCGCAGAAAATGGACGCATTCGATGTCAGGTTACCGCCCGCAGCCCCGGCAGTGCTTCGCTGTCCTGCAAGGCGAATGGCAGGCAGTCGCCTGCCTTTGCCATATCCGTGGTCGAAGCGCCGGAACCCGTGCTGACCAGCGGCGCTTTTCTCTCCAGCAAAAACAGCGAAAAGTACCATCTTGCGTCCTGTCCTTATGCCCAAAAGATTGCGGAAGAAAACCGTGTCTATTGGGCCTGCGCGGCAGATGCGGAAGCCGCCGGGCTTACGTCCTGCAAAAAATGCCTTCCGCAATAGTATCCCGCATACAAAAAGCCCTCCAGATTAAATCCGGAGGGCTTTTCTATCAAAGCATGGAATTACTTGCGGGAAATTGCCTTCTTTGCAGCTTCTACAATGTGCGCTGCGGTCAGGCCGTACTCTTCCTGCAGGAAGTTCTGCGCGCCAACCTGGCCAAAACGATCCTCAACACCGACCATCTCCATCGGTACCGGGGTGTTCTTTGCAACAACCTGTGCAACCGCAGAACCCAGGCCGCACTTGACCTGATGGTTCTCCGCGGTGACGATTGCGCCGGTCTCCTTGGCGGAAGCAACGATCAGCTCTTCATCGATCGGCTTCCAGGTAAACATATCGATGACCTTTGCAGAGATGCCCTCGGCAGCCAGAGTCTCCTCTGCCTTCAGAGCCTCGTCTACCATGATACCGGAAGCGATGATGGTAACATCCTTGCCTTCCTTCAGGGTAACGCCCTTGCCGATCTCGAAGTCGGAACCGTCCTCGTAAACCTTCACGATGCCCTTACGAACCATGCGCATGAAGGAGAACTTGCCGGAAGCGGCCAGCTTCTTGGTCAGGCAGTTAATCATGGCATAATCGGTCGGATCGATGACAACTGCCTCCGGGATTGCCATGTACAGGGCCATATCCTCGAACGGCATATGGGTGCCGCCGTTGTAAGCAGCGCATACGCCCGGGTCAGAACCCAGGACATGAACCGGCAGCTTTGCATACGCGCAGGACATGAACGCCTGGTCGTATGCGCGGCGGGAAGAGAAGCAGCCGAAGGAGTGCATGAATACAGTGCGGCCGGTCGCGGTCAGGCCGGCAGCGATACCCATTGCGTCCGCCTCAGCGATACCAGCGTTGAAGGTCTGCTTCGGGAATTCCTTCTCCAGCTTCGCCGTGTTAATGCAGTTGTACAGGTCGCAGTCAACGTGGCAAACCTTCGGATCCGCAGCCATCAGCTCCTGCATGGCGGTTACGTAACCGTCACGGTTTGCGCGGGAGTCCTTCTCGTGTTTTCCAATTAAAGTAAAGCTCATTGTTCGATACCCTCCTTACTGTGCCTTAACCTTGGCAAGTTCCGCCTCGGCAGCTGCGATGGCCTCATCCCACTGCTCCTTGGTCGGCTGCGAGGAATGCGCGCCGGAAGGCTCAGCAAAGGTAGCGCCCTTGCCCTTAATGGTGTTGAGCACGATGCAGGTCGGCTGGCCCTTGCATTCGTAAGCGGCCATCACCGCGTCGTAAACCTGCTCAACGTCGTTACCGTCCTTCACGTCGATGACGTTCCAGCCGAAGGCGTCGAACTTTGCGCCAATGCCCTTGCCGTGGCTCATGATGTCGTCCACAGCGCCGTCCAGCTGACGCTTGTTGAAGTCTACGAAGCAAACAAGGTTGTCCAGCTTGTAGTGGGCAGCGAACTGTGCGCCTTCCCAAACCTGGCCTTCGTCGCACTCGCCGTCGCCGACAAAGACGAACACATGGCTGTCACGCTCGTCCATCTTGTTGCCCAGCGCAGCGCCGACCGCTGTCGACATGCCCTGCCCCAGAGAGCCGGTGGTCAGGTCGATACCGGGGGTCTTGGTGCGGTCGGTATGGGACGGGAAATTGGTGTGCGGCTGGTTAAGGGTATAAGCCTGCTCCAGCGGGTAGAAGCCCTTCAGGCCGAGGGTTGCGTACATCGCCGGACCTGCATGGCCCTTGGACATCACGCACCAATCACGGTCTTCCCAACGCGGATTCTTGGGATCCACCTTCATGACCTCGCCGTACAGGACTGCCAGCGCCTCGACAACAGACATCGAGCCGCCAACATGACCGAAGCCCAGAGAGCCGATGGTCTTCAGCGCTTCCAGTCTGATTTCTGCGGCAAACACGCGGAGAGCCTGCATTTTTTCTGCTTTCTGCATTGAATACACCTACCTATTCCGTAATTTCATATAGAACAGCAAAATTATGAAGCAAAGGAGCAATTCTTCTCCTTCTCTCATCACAAATTCATCTTATCATTTTTTGGCCTTCATTTCAATGGCATGGATTGATTTTCTAGCAAATTTTTTTCATCTTTTTTGGGTAAGTTAGCCAAAGTAACCCAAAATCCATTTCAGTTTTTTGTTTTCGGGACCAAGAAACCTTCTTTTGTTGGTTGATTTTTCGTTAACTTCTGATAAAATTAAATTAGAGTGGATTCCTCGGGCCTGGAAACTGGCGCGGCGGGTTGGCGCATGCAAACCGCACGGTACCATATCTTCCCGCCCGCGGCCCCACAGCAACGAAAGCAACCCTGCGTAACCGCTTTCCATATGCCGCAGCCATGTGCGTTACCGGAAACCATGCTGCTTCACTTCGAACGGGGATTCCGGTACAGCCCGTCCCCCCAACCGAACCGTGCATCTTTGAGGAGGCAGGAGAAATCCTATGAAAATCAGCCGATTAAATTCCATCGAACAGTACGTCATCGCAAAGGAGACCGTCTCCATCGACGAGCTCTGCGAGGTATTTGGCGTATCCAAAAACACGATCCGCCGCGACCTGAACGATCTCGAGGCCCGCGGGCATATCGCCAAAGTCTATGGCGGCGTCACTGCCATTTCGTCCTCCGGCGCGATCCTCCCCCCGCCTGTGCGTTCAAGTATGAACTCGGCGGACAAGAACCTCATCGGCCGTCTGGCTGCCGGCGAAGTCAATGATGGGGATACTATTTTTATCGATTCGGGCACCACGACGTTATGCATGCTGCGCTACCTCACCGGCCGCAAAAAGCTGACCATTGTCACCCACTCGCTCGCGGCCATGGCCGAGGCATCCAAATACGAAAACCTCAGCCTGATTTGTCCGGGCGGCATTTACAGCCCGCCGACCGATTCGTTCGTCGGCCTGTCCACCTTCGAATCGCTCAGCGGCATGACCATCACAAAAGCTTTCATGGCGGCAACCGGCGTATCGCTTGAAAGCGGCATGACCAACACCACGTTTCTCGAAGCCGAGATTAAGCGCGGCGTGGCGCACCGCGCGTCGTCGGTTTATCTGATGGCCGACAGCTCAAAGCTGGATAAGGAAGCCGTCATCTCGTTCTGCCAGCTGCGCGACCTGACCGCCTTTGTCACCGACCGCCGCCCGCCCGACCGCTACATAGAGTTCTTCCGCACCCACGGCATCCGCGTGCTCTGCCAATAAAGCCGCTTCGTTTGCGTATCCCCCTGCGGCGCAAGGACACGCTTTCCCTATCCGGTCATCCGGCTAAGGTTCTTGCGGTATTGGGACGGCGTGCAGCCGAACACCTCGCGGAACCGTTTGATGAAGTAGCTGAAGTTTTCAAAGCCCACCGAAAACGCGATGTCCATAATCGGCAGGTCGGTTTCCCGCAGCAGGCGCGACGCCTGCTCGATGCGCAGGAAGTTGACGTGCTGCACCAGCGTCTTGCCAAGGTTATCTTTAAAAAAAGTGCAGAAATACTGGGGCGACAGGCCAAATCTGGCCGCCACGTCGTTCAGCCGGATCGGTTCGGTGAAATGGGCGTTAAGATATTCCACAATGCTTTTGAGCGTCTGCGCCCGATAGTCGCCCGGCTGGCGCGCGGCCCGGTGCTCCAGGATGCCGTTTGCCGCTGCAATGGCCACAATTTGCAGCAGCGCGGCTTTGACCATGAGCTGGTAACCCGTGCCCTTGGCGGCATAGGCGCGCTCAATCAGGCCGAACGCTTCGCGGATCCCCGCGCAGCCCGGCTGGTCGCTGTGCAGCGCGGTGCGGAATTTCAGTTCGCGCGCCGCCAGAGGCGCCAGCAGCTCGCTTTGCGCAAGGTCTGTCCTCTGGAATTGCAGGGAATCCAGCGGAAACACATATGCGCGGAACAAATTTCCTGGGCCGCCCCGGATCTCATGCAGTTGTTCAACATCCACAAAAAAAATGTCTCCTTTTTGTCCAACATACTGGTTTTCCCCGATGGTAATTCCCACTTCACCGGAAATCACTGTGATGATCTCCAGCTCCGGATGCCAGTGATACGGTACAAAAAGGTTGTCTTTCGGCCCTCTGGGGTAGATTTGAAACGGAAATCCAATGGTTCCGTGCGACCGTTTTTCCCGCCGGGAAGCGTCCATCTGCATCCCCTCCTGCATTTCCTTAAAATCGTGTTAAAACTGGCGAAGATATTGCAAGACCCCTCGCCACCGAATGACTATAATTATACTTGAAGTAAGGAAAGAATACAACACCGATCCCCCTGAAAACCGTGTCAATTCAGACCAAATCTCGCGGTTTCTGTGTTTTTTCTTTCGGGAGGATTTCCTCCCCGCCTCGTTTTTCCCAAAACGATCCACGAATATTAAAAATATTTTAGGAGGTTTTTTGTATGTATATCGAAAAAGACTGCAAGCGCGGCTACACGGAATACTGCAGCTGTGACGTCAACAACGGCGAAGGCTCTCTGATGGACGTTGCCGTCCTGATTATGGAAGACGGCGATACCTACGAATTCCATGAGGCCGAAAAGGAAATGGCATGGATTATGCTCAAGGGCAAGGCAACCGTAGAATACGAAGGCAAAACCGCTGAAATGGACCGTCCGAACCCGTTCGACGTTTCCACCTACTGCCTGCATCTGTGCGCTGGCCAGTCCTGCAAGATCACTGCACACGGCCACTGCGAGTTCTACGTGCAGAAGACCTACAACGACAAGAAGTGGGAAGCTCACCTGTACCTGCCCGAAGAGACCGACACCTGGCACCGCGGCGCAAACGGCGAGTGCGGCGGCTGCATCAAGCGTGACGTGCGCACCAGCTTCGACTACGAAATCAACCCGCTGTCCAACATGGTTCTGGGCGAAATCATCAACCTGCCGGGCAAGTGGTCCTCTTATCCGCCGCACTTCCATCCGCAGCCGGAAGTTTACTTCTATCATTTTGAGGATGAACGCGGCTTCGGCGCAGGCTGGGTCGACGGCAAGATCGAAGAACTGCACCATCACGGCCTGTCCATCATCACCAAGGGCAATCATCCGGTCGTTATGGCGCCGGGCTATCCGTGCTGCTATCTGTGGGGCATCCGTCACCTGCCGGGCGATCCGTGGGAGAAGACCCGCATCGACGATCCGGTGCATGAGTGGCTGGTCGATCCCAAGGCCAAGTTCTGGAACGGCGAGGACGGCGTTCCGATGAGCGAGTATACCAAGGAAAAGTAATTACAAAAAAGATTTTATTTTTAGGAGGACATTTTCTATGAAGCATATGGAAACCGTTCGCCTGACGGCGAGCCAGGCTCTCGTGCGTTTTCTCGAGAACCAGTATGTCAGCTACATCGACATGGACGGCAACGAAGTCGAGCATAAGTTCGTCAAGGGCATCTTCATGCTGCCCGGCCACGGCAACGTTGTCGGTTTCTGCAACGGCGTGGAGCAGGAACTGAAGGATATGGTCGTTTACCAGGGCAAGAACGAGCAGGGCATGGCTCTGGCTGCGGTCGGCTTTGCAAAGCAGAAGCGCCGCAAGCAGATTTTTGCCGCAACCTCTTCTGTAGGCCCCGGCGCATGCAACATGGTTACCGCTGCTGCGACCGCGACTGCAAACAACATCCCGGTTCTGATCCTGCCGGGCGATATTTACGCCTCCCGCCAGCCCGACCCGGTACTCCAGCAGATGGAGCAGCCGCAGAACCTGTCCATCTCCGCGCATGACGCATTCCAGGCAGTTACCAAGTACTGGGGCCGCATCAACCGCCCGGAGCAGGTAATGACCGACATGATCTCGGCCATGCGTGTGCTGACCGATACCGCGAACACCGGTGCGGTTGCGATCTCCCTGCCGCAGGACGTGCAGGCGGAAGCGTATGACTACCCGGTTGACTTCTTCCAAAAGCGCGTATGGCGCATTGACCGCCGTCCGATTACCAAGTATGCGCTGGATAAAGCGGTTGAGGTCATTAAGGCTGCAAAGAAGCCGCTCCTGATCTGTGGCGGCGGCGTCCGCTATGCAGAGGCGCATCATGTATTCCAGAAGTTTGCCGAGGATTTCGGTATTGCTTTTGGCGAGACCCAGGCGGGCAAGTCCGCCATCGTTTACGACCACGAGCTGAACCTCGGTGGTCTGGGCACCACCGGCGGCATCGCTGCCAACAAACTGGCGCACGAGGCGGACGTTGTCATCGGCGTCGGCACCCGTTACACCGACTTCACCACTGCTTCCAAGTGGCTGTACCGCACGGACGCAAAGTTCGTCAACATTAACCCGTCTGAGTTCCAGGCAATGAAGATGGACGCTACCCCGGTCGTTGCGGACGCCAACGAGGCGCTGACCGCAATCGGCGCTGAGCTGGCAAAGGCCGGCTACCACACTGACGCTGCTTACGCGGAGGAAGTCAAGGCTCTGCGCAAAGAATGGTTCGATGAGATTGCCCGTCTGGATGCTGTCGTTTACACGGGCAAGGACACCTTTGTCCCGGAGTGCAACGACGACAACCGTGGTGCGGTTGAGAAGTACATTGAGGACACCGGCTGTGACCTGTGTCAGACCACTGTTCTGGGTACGATCAACAAGATGATTGACGACAATGCAATCGTTTGTGCGGCTGCCGGTTCCCTGCCGGGCGATATGCAGGGCCTGTGGCGCGCACGCACCCCCAACACCTATCACATGGAGTACGGTTACTCCTGCATGGGTTACGAAGTTGCATCCGCTCTGGGCGCAAAGCTTGCCTGCCCGGATCAGGAAGTTTACGCAATGTGCGGCGACGGCTCCTTCGACATGCTGCACTCCGAGCTGATCACCTCGGTTCAGATCGGCAAGAAGATCAACGTGATGCTGTTCGATAACGCTTCCTATGGCTGCATCAACAACCTGCAGGTTGCAAACGGCAACGCTTCCATCACCACCGAGAAGAACATGCTCGAAGAGGGCGTGACCAACGGCGTACACAAGGGCAAGGTCATCCAGGTGGACTACGCTGCCATCGGCGCGGCTTACGGCTGCAAGACCTACACCGTTAAGACCATCGAGGAGCTGAAGGCTGCAATCGAGGATTCCAAGAAGCAGACCGTTTCCACCCTCATCGACATGAAGGTTCTGCCGAAGACCATGTCTGCTGGTTACGAGGCTTGGTGGCGTGTCGGCGTCGCTGAGGTCTCCAAGAAGGCGGAAGTTCAGGCGGCCCGCAAGCGTATTGAGGATCACCTTTGGGAGGCTCGCCACTATTAATCCGAACACGGATTATAGCCGCTCAAAAACGCATATCAAAGCCTCGGGGATTTTCCCCGGGGCTTTTTTTGAATACCAGTTGAATTTTCCGACCGTTCGTTAAAGCCCTGCTCCATTGCGTCCCCCGCGCAGCTATGTTACGATAAAAGCAGCAAAGGGCCTTTGACTTTGACAAAAGGATGAAGTTTTATGGAACTCAGAATTGGTGAAACCATCGCAGCGGCACGCCGTGCAAAAGATATGACCCAGCAAATGCTGGCCGAGGCGGTCGGCGTTTCGATCGCGGCGGTGAGCAAATGGGAAACTTCGGCCTCCTATCCGGACATCACCCTTCTCCCCCCGATTGCGCGCACGCTCGGGCTGACGCTAAATGAATTATTCCGCTTTCACGAAGCGCCGACACGTGAAATGCTCACCGCTGAATCCGAGCGGTTGTCCGCCGTGTTTGAACAGCAGGGCTTTGCCGCAGGACAGGCTGCATGTGAAACCCTGCTGCACCAGTATCCCTCGTGCGGAGCGCTTAAATCTGTGATCGGTGCGCTGTATTTCCGTTTCCTCGGCGCCGCGCTGCTCGAACGGCCGGATAACGCAGACAGTTTCTCGCAGCGAATTTATTGCGAAATCCTGTCGCTGTTTGAAGCGGCAGAACAGCAGTCGGATGACCTCTCGGAAGCGCTCTCCGCCCGCATGCTCCAGGTATCTGTTCTGATGGCACAGCGCAAATGGGATGCAGCCAAGAGGCTTCTGGACACGTTCCCCAAGCAGTTGATCGACCCGGAACCGCTTTATCCCACACTTTATCTGGAGCAGGGCGCGTTGGATGAGGCTGAGCTCGCCAGCCAGCAGGCGTTGTTCCGGCATATTGCCGCAGCCGGTATGGCGCTGTCGAACCTGTCGACCGTTGCCCGCCGCCGCGGGCAGCTGGAACAGGCCAGTGAACTCGCTACACTTTATGGATCGCTGGACGCGCTATTCGGTCTACCCGGCATCGCGCCATGGAAACTCCACCTTCACATTGCACTCGACCGTGGGGATATCGAAACCGCTCTCAGCTACTTAAAACAATATGCGGATGCTGCCCTTCAGCTTCCCCATGCTTCGCTGCGTAAGCTTCCCCTGTTTTCCCGCCTGGGATCGGAAACCTCCCCTTCATCTGATGCATGCAATACCGTCGGCCGGTTAATCCTGCATACAATCGAAACCGAGGAGCCTTTTACCTTACTCGCAAGGGAGCCGCGCTATCAGACAATCGTGCAAAATCTGCGCAATGCGCTTAAAACAAGTTAAAAATCCCCCGGAACCAGCCGGTTCCGGGGGATTTGCACATGTTCTCTTACTGATCCTGTACCAGAGTATATGTGTTGAGGTCACTCGGCAGAGTAACGGTCACGCTGCTGCCAGTTGCGGTAATGTTATAATCCATCGCCATGGTCATCTGAACGGTCTGGCCTTCCATGGTTGCGGAGATATCCATGTTTGCCTTCATGGAATTGATCATGCCGTTCTTCGGGGTGACAACAAAATCAACCTTATTCAGCTTGGCCGCATCGCCGGAGACCATACCGGTCTGGCTCAGGATGTCATCAATCATACCGTTCATGAAATCCGGGGTGTAGGAAATATTGAAGCTGCCGTCGCTGTTCTTGGCAATCGACTTGAACATGCAAAGCGGCTCGCCCTTCATCATATCCAAATCCATATTCGCCATCATATCGTCAAAACTCATGGCCATCTTCATCTTCTCATCGCCGGTCTTGATGTAGTAATAGCCGCCCGTATAGTAAGCCGCCATGTCCAGGGTCTGCGTTGCCGACTCGCCGGACTGGACGAGGGACTTGTCGATATTCATGGTGGTCTTGCCGGTCATAGCCAGCTTTGAGTTGTCCATCTTATCCAGATCCATGTTGGCCTTGATGTCCATATCCATCGCCATGGTCATGAGCGCGGTGTTGTTCATCTTGACGTCAATATCCGCCTTCAGGGTCATGGCCATATTGTTTACATCTTGCGACTTTGCTGCGAGCGCTGCATAGTCCTTGTATGCGGAGAAGGTTGCCTTGGCCGATGCAGACTTGGCGGCGTCAACGGCGCCGGACTCGGTCAGCTGATCCAGCAGGGTGTCATGCTTGCCGTCCTTCGGCTGTACGGCCAGCGCGGTATAGCTCATGGCGACCACGTTATCACGCAGGAAGTGATCTTCATCGCAGTTTGCGTAATCGGCAACGCCCTTCTCTTCCGCAAACTTCACGGCATTTGCATACTGGAAGTCCGCAGAAGCGCCGGTATCTGCATAACCAAGCGAGCGAAGCAGGAAAGTCGAGTACATTTGTGCCGTGCACTTACCAGTGGTGCCGAAGGTGGTCTCGGTTGCGCCAGCGGTCAGCCCGTTTTCATACAGCCAGCCAACATACGGCGCCGCCCAACTCGGTACATCGGTAAACGGGGTTTTGTAGTTCTTTTCCGTGGCTTCCTTTTCGCCGCCCAGCAGGCGAACCAGCATCACCGCAGCCTCTGCGCGGGTGGGCTCACGGTCGAGTTCATAGCCCTTGTCGGTGCCGCTGAACAGGCCCATCTGGTTAAGCGCATCAGCACAGTTGGTGAAGTTCGCTGCACCCGCCGAAATGGTCATGGTTGCTGCCAGCGCTGTGCCAACCAGCAAAAGTTTACAGGATTTTTTCATCGTTTCCATTCCTCCTTTGGATTTGGTTCTATTGTATCATACTTTTTCGCTTTTGTGTGTAAAAAAACATATTTTTTTTGTTTTTGCACAAACTGAGTGCATCAGCGGCCGTTTCCCCTGCCGCTTTCAAAATATATACTTTTCCCAGCCCATTTTACCCGTGCAAAGGAGTGTATCTTTTATGGCAAACCTGCGCAAATGCGCTGTCATCGGCGTTGGCTTTGTCGGTGCAACCTCGGCCTTCACGCTTGCAACCAGCGGCTTGTTTTCCGAAATCGTGCTGCTCGACGCCAACCAGAAAAAAGCAGAAGGAGAAGCCGCGGACATCAGCCACGGCATTGCCTTTACCCAACCATGCGCCGTGCGTGCGGGCGGCTATGCCGACCTCGCGGAATGTGGCCTGATCGTCATCGCTGCGGGCGCAAATCAGAAGCCGGGGGAAACCCGCACCGAACTGCTTGGCCGCAACAAAGTAATTTTACAATCTATTCTGGAGCAGGTCATGGCGGTGAACCGTGACGCGATCCTGCTGATTGTGTCCAATCCGGTCGACATCCTAACCTACATGGCGCAAAAGCTTTCCGGCCTGCCCGCCGGACGGGTCATCGGTTCGGGTACCGTGCTTGACACCGCCCGTCTTAAACACCTGCTCGGCCAGCATCTGCACGTGGACAGCCGCAATGTGCACGCTTTCATCATCGGGGAACACGGCGACAGCGAACTCGCCGTGTGGTCGTCCGCCAATATTTCGGGCGTGGATTTGGACGACTATTGCCGTATCTGTGGAAAGGACGACTCGCACGAAGCGCTTGACCGGATTTATCGCTCGGTGCGCGACGCAGCGTATCAAATCATCGAGGGCAAGGGTGCAACCTACTACGGCATCGGCATCGCAGTGCGCCGCATTGCAGAGGCCATTGTACGGGATGAGCATTCCGTACTGCCGGTGTCCAGCATGGTTGGCGGCCACTATGGCATTTCCGGGCTTTGCCTGGGCCTGCCCTGCGTCCTCGGGCGCGATGGCGTGCAAAATGTGCTGAACATTCCCCTGAGTGAAGACGAAACCCGCCAGCTACAATCATCGGCACAGAAAATGCGCGCCCTGCTCGACGAAATCGGCATGTAAAAAACGCGCCCTGCCAGTTTTTCTGACAGGGCGCGTTTTACATTACTTGAGCAGTTCGGCCAGCGTCATAACCTTGTCCACATTGCCCTCAATTTTAAGCTTGCCCTCTGCAAACGCAACCTGCGGGTTGAGCTTACCGGTGAGGATCTTATCAAAGTTGGTCATCGTCACCGCGATTTCCGCATCGCGGTCCTTGTACTCATACGGCATCACCGAAAGCACGCCGTCCAGAATTTCAATGTAGAATACCCCCGTAATCTTGCCGGACAGGTTGACCTGGATCGCAAGTTTCCCCTGCGTGCCGGAAAAGTCCTTGTCCTTCAGGCGGTTGTATACCTTGCCAATCAGCTGTTCCACAGTCATTGCGTTTCACGCTCCCCTTAAGTAAATTATCTTAACGGAACTATTATCTTACATTTCCGGCAAAATTGCAAGTGTTTTTTGCGTAAAATAGAACTTTTCCATGCAAATCAGGTCTTTTTCACAAATTGATTGCCGCATTTCGGACATTTAATGTTAATTTTACCCTTTCCACGCGGCACCCGCAAATAGGTTTTACAGCATTTGCATTTGTAATACCGGTGGGTTTTGCGGTCCTTCCAGCGTGCCCACGCATCGGCAGCAGCCTTCTGTTTTGGCATCCACCACGACAAAAACCGTTGGTTTTCCCCCTGCCTCCGGCTAATATCACGCGAAAACATGCGGAAATAGCACACTGCAAGCAGTGCCAGGATGAGCAGTGAAAGAACGCCGAACCGCACAAAACTCCACACCGCTGCAAGCAGCAGGGCGGCTACCATCAAAAACTGATTGAGTGCATCATTGCCATACCGGCCGTACATTAGCCGTCTTAAAAAGTCAAACATAAATACTCTCCGTTCGGATGTGGATTTGCCCCATCGCAAGAAGCCCCGGCATTGCCGGAGCTTCCCCTGTTATTCCCCTTCGCCCTCCGGCGCATTGGATGCGGCCTGCTGGATGAGTCCAAGAACTTCGTCCCTGCCGTCGCCTTTTTCCGCCGAAAATGGAATGACAGGCACTTCATCCGGCAGCAGCAGCGTTTGGCGGATCACGTTCAGATTGCCCTGCCGTTCGCTTTTCTTGACCTTATCCAGCTTGTTTGCAATCACGAGGAAGGGCATGCCTGTGCTGAGGAACCAACTCGCCATCGTAATATCGTCCCCAGTCGGCTTGTGCCGCATGTCGACGATCTGCACGCCGAGCGTAATTAGCCCGGACGCAAAATACGTATCGATCAGCCGTCCCCAGCGGTCACGTTCGCCCTTGGATACCTTCGCGTAGCCATAGCCGGGCAGATCGACAAAATAAGCCTGTTTGTCGATCAAAAAATAGTTAATGTGGATGGTCTTGCCCGGCTGGTTGCCCACGCGGGCGAAGTTTTTACGGTTTAAAATCTTGTTGATGGCCGACGATTTGCCTACGTTTGACTTGCCGGCAAATACAATCTGCGGCAGGCCGTCGTGCGGGAAATCGCCTTCTTTCACCGCGGAGCGAATAAACTCCGCGTTATGCAGGTTGAGCATAGCTGTCCTTTCCTGTCACTGGCGCAGTATCGTTGCCGGTTGTCCGGCGTGCGGCACCGGCACGATAGGCTGCTCCTTCTTCTCTTCCGGAATGACCGGCGGCAGACGGTGCGAAAAATCGATCGCCGCCTCCATAACGGTGTCCATGGTCTCAGCAGGCACGAACTTGACATGCTCACGCACCACGGGCACGACCTCCTCCAAATCCGGTTCGTTCTCCTTGGGAATAATCACCGTTTTGATGCCGGCACGATACGCCGCCATGGTCTTTTCCCGCAAGCCGCCAATCGGCAGCACGCGACCGCGCAGCGTCACTTCGCCGGTCATGGCAACGTCGTGGCGTACCGGTGCGCCGGTCAGCGCAGAGATGAGCGCCGTTGTAATTGTCACGCCCGCAGAGGGCCCATCTTTCGGAATTGCCGCCTCCGGGAAATGGATATGCATGTCCATTTCCTTATAAAAGGCCGGGCTGATATGGAGCGCTTCCGCGCGCGACCGCACAAAGGTGACAGCCGCCTTGGCGCTTTCCTGCATGACGGCGCCCAAGTTGCCGGTCACTTCGATCTTTCCTGTGCCGGGCACAACCGCCACCTCGGCTTGCAGCATTTCGCCGCCCACGCTCGTCCACGCAAGGCCGTTCACCACGCCGACTTCGTCGCGGCGGGCAACCACATCGTCCTTAAACTTCACCGGACCGAGCAGCTCTTCCAGGTTTTTTGCGGTGACGGTCAGCTTTTTCGCGGTACCGTCCGCAATGCGTTTGGCGACTTTGCGGCACAGCTTCGCAAGCAGCTGCTCCAGGCGGCGCACGCCCGCTTCCCGGGTATATCCCGCCACGACAGCGTGCATGGCTTCTTCTGAGATAGCCAGCTGCGCTTTGCCAAGGCCGTGCTTGTCCATCTGCTTGGGCAGCAGGTGGCGCTTCGCAATCTGCACCTTTTCCTCGGCGGTGTAGCTGGGCAGTTCGATGACCTCCATGCGATCCAGCAGCGGGCGCGGCACAGTGCCAAGATCGTTTGCCGTGGTGACGAACAACACATCTGACAGGTCGAATGGCAATTCAATATAATGGTCACGAAATGCATTGTTCTGCCCGATGTCGAGCACTTCCAGCATAGCGGATGCCGGGTCGCCGCGGAAATCGTTGCCCATCTTGTCGATCTCATCGAGCAGCATAAGCGGGTTGCGGCTGCCGGCCTGCGCCATGGCATTCATGATGCGGCCGGGCATCGCGCCGATGTAGGTCTTGCGGTGGCCGCGGATATCGGCCTCGTCACGCACGCCGCCGAGCGACAAGCGCACATATTTGCGGCCCATGGCTTCGGCCACTGAACGCGCAATCGACGTTTTACCGACGCCCGGAGGGCCTGCCAAGCACAATACCTGCCCCTTCAGACCGGGCGCAAGAGCCTTCACCGCCAGAAACTCCAAAATGCGCTCCTTCACCTTCTCCATGCCATAATGATCGCGGTTCAAAATCTTGGCGGCACGGGTCAAGTTGGCGTTTTCCTTGGTCTCGTTCTTCCATGGCAGGTCGAGCACGGTATCGAGGTATGTACGGATGACGCCGCTCTCAGCCGACATGCTGCTCATCTTACTCAGGCGGTCGGCCTCTTTCATGAGCTTTTCGGTGTACTCTTCGGGCAGCTCCAGCGCCAAAATCCGCTCACGATAGCTGTCTACCTCGGCGTTCAGATCCTGTTCGCCCAGTTCGGACTGGATGACCTTGATCTGCTCCCGCAGATAGTATTCACGCTGATTCTTATCGATCTGCTCCTTGAGCTGATCCTGAATATCGCTCTCGATCTTGAGGATTTCGGTCTCGTCGGTCAGCAGACGGATTACGCGCGTCAGGCGCTTGGTGACATTCAGCTCTTCCAGAATCTCCTGCTTGACCTGAAAATCAATGGCGATGTTCTGCGCAATATAGTCGGCCAGATAGCCGGGGTCACCGCCCGCGGCAACCGCGAGCACCACATCGCTCGACAGACGGGGCGCATACTCGGCATACTCGGTAAAGCGGTCCTGCACGGTGCGCACAAGCGCCTGCTCGCGGCGGAACGACGCATGCGGAAGGTATTCCTCAAGCTGCTCGGCCTTTGCATACAGGCAGCCGCCCTCCTCCATAGATTCAAACTCCAGCGCACGGGCGCGGGCGCGGCCCTCGACCAGCACGCGGATGTTATCCCCGGGCATACGGAGGATTTGCTTAATGACACAAATCGTGCCGATCTCAAACAAATCCTTGGCCTTGGGCGAATCGGTTTTCAGTTCCTTCTGCGCGGTCAGAAAAATATACTGGCCGTCTTTCATTGCCGCCTCGAGCGCTTTGATGGACATAATGCGGCCGACGTCAAAATGAATCAGCATTTCCGGGAACGCCGTCAGACCGCGCAGCGGCAGAACCGGCAGAATCCGAATGCTTTGTTCTTCATTCATGGTCATGATTTCAACTCCTATACGGGGGTTCCTACGCCAAAATCGGCGGTATTGGTTCTTCTATCAAGTATAGTCGAATCCAGACGGGAATGCAAGCGACAACATCTGGCGAAATAGACAAAAAGGGTGCGGCAGATGCGCCACACCCCTAAAAATCCAGAAAATTTATGCGCTTTTCCCCGAACGCGGCTTGCCCTGGCTGCGCTCAATCACCGGTGCGCCGGTACGCCGGATCACGTCTGCCGTGATGGTCACGCGCTCGATATCTTCATCCGACGGGATCTCAAACATGATGTCGGTCATGACCTCTTCCAGCACGCCGCGCAGGCCGCGTGCGCCGGTCTTGCGATCCACCGCAATCCTAGCGACCGCCTCGAGCGCATCCGGCTCAAAACTCAGCTCCACGCCATCCAGCTCAAACAGTTTTTTATATTGCTTGACCAGCGCGTTCTTCGGCTCGGTGAGGATGCGCACAAGCGCCTGCTCATCAAGGCTGTCCAGGCTGACAATCGCCGGCAGGCGGCCGATCAGCTCCGGGATAAGGCCGAACTTCATCAGGTCGTGCGGCTCAATTTTGGCCAGCAGTTCCGAAATATCCGCTTCCTTCCTGCTCGTTACACTTGCGCCGAAGCCCAAGCCCTGCTTGCCTGAGCGCTTCTGGATGATCTTCTCAATGCCGTCAAATGCGCCGCCGCAAATAAACAGGATGTTGGTCGTATCAATCTGGATGAAGTCCTGATGGGGATGCTTCCGCCCGCCCTGCGGAGGGACGTTTGCCGTCGTGCCTTCAAGCATTTTGAGAAGCGCCTGCT
>URFQ01000027.1 GCA_900547195.1 uncultured Butyricicoccus sp. | reverse complement strand
GACGTCGAAGCAGCTGCTGCCGGTGTACGACAAGCCGATGATCTACTACCCGCTGGCCGTGCTGATGGAAGCCGGCATCCGCGAAATCCTGATTATTATCCCGCCTGGGGAAGAAGGCCCATTTTACCGTCTGCTCGGCAACGGCTCGCAGTGGGGCGTAAACATCTCCTACGAAGTGCAGGAGACGCCGCGCGGCATCGCGGACGCTTTCCTCGTCGGCGAGCGCTTCATCGGCTGCGATTCGGTCTGCCTGGTACTGGGCGACAACATTTTCCACAGCCTGGATCTTGACCGCATGCTGCGCAGCGCGGCACGGCGTGCCGATGAAGGCGCGACCGTATTTGGGTATTATGTCGAGGATCCTCGCGCATTCGGCGTGGTCGAGTTTGACGAGACGGGCAACGCGCTTTCTATTGAAGAAAAGCCGCGCTTCCCCAAATCGCACTATATTATCCCGGGCATCTATTTTTATGATAACCAGGTCATCGACATCGCGCGCGGCCTGGAACCCTCGGCGCGCGGCGAACTCGAAATCACGGATGTCAATCTGGAATACCTGCGCCGTGACCAGCTTCATGTCATCAAGCTGGATCGTGATTTTACCTGGCTTGACGCGGGCACGGCCGATAATCTGCTGGACGCGGCCCAGGCGGTCAAGCAAGTCCAGGACCACACCGGACGCTACATCGCCTGCCTCGAGGAAATCGCCTATCTGCGCGGCTACATCGGCGAGGATGACCTGCATCGTCTGGCGGGAAAACTTGGGCAAACATTATATGGGCAATATTTGATGTGTTTGTAATAAGGCGGCCGTGTAAAGAAATTGTAAATTTGTATGGCTGCACAAAAATTGTGACAGATCGGTGAAAGCGGGCGGAAACTTGTTGAGTTTCCCCCGCTTTTGTGGTATAACGGGTTACGAACTAAAATCTGAAGACAAGGAAATCAGGAAATATGGAAAAGAACTTCTGGAAAAAGTATCGGATGCTGATTGTATCCCTGCTTTACACTGCTGTTTTACTCAATTACCTGTCCGTCGAGCGCATCATCAGTACGCAGACCTTTGTCCCGTTCGCCTTTTTCTGCGCCCTTCTGGTGGTCAGCCGGTTCATCCCGGCGGAAAGCAGCAAGGGCCTGCGGCATATCCGCTGGATGGCTGCGCTGTTTTTCTGCGGCTTTTTAACCCATTTCTATCTGTCGCTGATGTCCTCGGGCGCATTCTACGCCCGCATGAAGTTCATCGGCCTGCTCAATGTTTTGTTCCATACCGCAGTTTACGTGCTTTTGTATGTGGGCGCCGACTCGCTGCGCAAGGCGATCGCCATCGGCGGCGGTATCTTTGGGGTGTTTGGTATTGCCAACCACTATGTCTGGCTGTTTCGCGGCACCCCAATCGGCATTGAGGACATCACCTCGATCCGCACCGCTGCAGGCGTGGCCGGCAATTACGACTATACCCCGGATCGCTATATCATCCTGCTCGGCCTGCTGCTCCTGATGTGGACTGTCACCCTGTACCGCCTCGGCGGCGATGAATACGCCCGCGGCCGCCGCGTGCATTTCAAGCAGGGCATGGCGCTCGCCTCGGTTGCGCTGTTCGCCTGTCTGCCCTTTGTCGGTTATGGCGATTATTATAAAGATAACTCCAATGCGTTCAACTATGACCTGTACTTTGCCGGCACGCTGGCCACCCTGTGCCAGAAGAGCGGCATGGAGGTCCCGGAATACTACTCCGCAAAGGCGGTTGAGACCATTGCAAGCGAATCGGCTGCCGCACGCGCCGAACAGGAGCAGGACACCGAAGGCGGCGTGCAGCCGAACATCATCGCCATCATGAGCGAGTCCTACGGAGACCTGCGCGTGCTGGGCGATTTTGAGACCAATATCCCGGTCACCCCATTCATGGATTCCCTTAAGGAAAACGACAACGCGGTCACCGGCTACGCTTATGCGTCCATTTTCGGCTCCAAGACCGCAAACTCCGAATTTGAGTTCCTGTCGAGCGACTCCATCCTGTATATCCCGGACACGATGGTGTACCTGCACTATTTTGACGACGTCACGGCTTACGATTCCCTGGTCTCCATCCTGAAAGCCCAGGGCTACACCACGTCGGCCATGCACCCGTATCTGCGCGCAGGCTGGAACCGTCCGGCGGTTTACTCCAAAATGGGCTTTGACGAGACCATGTTCCTGGAAGACATGACGAACGTGGGATATTACCGCCAATACCCGTCCGACTCTTACAATTTTGATCTCATCAAGCAGCGCTTTGAGAAGAAGGAGGATGGCGAAAAGCTGTTCCTGTTCGACATCACCATGCAGAACCACGGCGGCTACGAGGGCGAGGGCAACGGTTACGAGCAAACGGTTTCCATTGTCGGCCAGGAGGGCAACTTCCCGAAGGCAGAGATGTTCCTGTCCGAGCAGCACGAGAGCGACCGCGCGCTCGAGCAGCTCATTACATACTTTGCAAACTATGACGAGCCGACGGTGGTTGTTTTCTTCGGCGACCATCAACCCAAGCTGGACGACGAATTCTATGAATGGGTCAACCCGTCCATGTCGGTCGACCCGGTCGAACGCATGAAGAAATACATGGTTCCCTTTTTCATCTGGGCAAACTATGACATCGAAGCAGAGACCGGCGTGCATACCAGCATCAACTATCTGGCGCCCCACCTGCTGGATACGCTCGGCATGCCGATGAGCTCCTATCAAAGCCATCTGCTCGAACAAAGCAAGACCTGGCCGGTCGTTTCAGCCAAGGGCGTGTTCGATTACAACGGCGTATACCATGTGCCGTCTGAGGCAATTGCAAACTCGCCAATGCTGCGGAGCTATCAGGACCTGACCATCAACCACACGGTGGATTCGCAGAACACCCTGCGCAGCTTCTTCTCTCTGGGCGGCACGTCCGACGCCGCCGCGGTCACCGAAACCGCAGCGCCCACAATGGAGGAATAACCCATGGCAGTGTATACCGACACCAAGACCTATCACACCAAGGCCCATATGGGCATGATCGACATCACCGGCGATTTTCAGGACGCGGTCTCCCGCGCCTGCAAGGAAAAAGGCATTTCGTCCGGCATCATCACCGGTTTCACCACCGGCGGCGTCGCGGGCCTGACCACGCTCGAGTTTGAGCCGGGCATGGTGCATCACGACCTCAAGGCCGCGATGGACGTATTTTCGCCCTACACCGACGAGACCGGCCGCGTCATCCACTACCGCCATCACGAGACCTGGCACGACGACAACGGCTCGTCCCACATCAAGGCCGCGCTGCTCAGCCCGTTCATCACCATCCCGTTCGTAAACGGCAAGATCACCATCGGCCCGTGGCAGAACCTGACCCTCGTCGAGTGCGACACGAGAAACCGTGTCCGCGACGTGGTGTTTCAGGTCATGGGCGAGTAAAACCCGTTTTTACAAAAACAAAGGCGCATTGCAAACCGCAATGCGCCTTTGTTTTATTTCATGAGGTTTCCGATCAGGCAAATTACGCCCGTGGCAAACAGAAGGACGCCGGTCACTCGGTATACCTTTCCCTCGCGCGGCGTCATTTTCTCGCCTTTCCATTTCAGCTTTCCGGTCTTTATATCATAAACCAGATTGTTCGTGAAGGTATGTCCGAATCCCGCCGACATGCGAAAACCGGAAATCTTTTTAGCGAAAAACAGGATAACGCCGACAAACATCACGATAAGCGCTTCATCGGTTTCAAAATCCGCCCTTCATAATAGCGTCGGTTTTTTAATTTGTCAAGAAAGATTTTCTTTTTTCCGAACCGTCCCTTCCGTTTTTCGTCTATAATAGTGACAAGAAGGAAGGGGGCTTCGCATATGGAGGACATGCAGCTGATCGGGCTGTTCTGGGCGCGCGACGAGGCGGCCATCCGGGAGACCGACCGCAAATACGGCCCATATTGCTTTAAAATTTCCGTAAACATCGTAACCAGCCCCGAGGACGCGGAGGAATGCGTCAGCGACACCTGGCTGCGCGCCTAGGACACCATGCCGCCCGAGCGGCCGCGCTCGCTCCGCGCCTATCTCGGGCGTATTGTACGCAATCTTTCCATCAGCTTATACCGCAGGCGGCATGCGCAAAAGCGGTATACCGGGATCGAAACCCTGCTCAGCGAACTGGACGACTGCGTTCCGGCTTACGGCCAAACCGAACAGGCTGCCGAAGCCCGCCGGATTACCGAAGCCATCAATAGCTGGCTGGATACGCTTGAGCCGCGCGACCGGGCACTCTTCGTCCGGCGGTATTGGTACGGCGACGCGGCGCGTGATCTCGCCCGCGCGGCGGGCATGACACAGGGACAGCTGTCCGGCAAGCTGTACCGCCTGCGTGAGCGGCTCCGTCTGCATCTGGAACAGGAGGGGATATCGCTATGAGAAAATCCGAGCGCCTGTTTGACGCAATCACCGGGATTCGGGATGACCTCATCGAAAAAGCCGCGGACGGTGTTCCCAAACGCGTGATTCCGTGGGGAACCTATTTCCGATACGGCGCGCTTGCGGCCTGCTTCCTGTTCGTATGCGGGTTGGGCAGCCTGGGCCTGCGCGGCTGCGGCGCCAGCGACGGCATGTCTATGAATTCCGCTGCCGGCGGTGCGGATTATGGCGGTTCTGCACAGGACGGCACGGCAGAGGCTTCACCCGGAGAAAACGGTTTCATTTTCTTTTCCTACTTTTCCAGCAATACCGGTTCCATCCTCCCGTTATCCTTCGCGGAGCAGACCGATAATGTGACCGCATCCCGCACGCTGACGCTTGATCTGGCAGCATCCGAAACGCCGGGCAACGCGCTGGTGACGGATGCCTATACGCTGGCCAACTCCACGAACACCGATCTGCCCGTGACGCTCACCTATCCGGTGGAGTATGGATCTTTGGAAAACCCACCCAGCCTGTGGATTTCCGATCCGGTTACCGACCCGGATTTTCGCATGGAGGGCCACACGCTTTGGCTGTATGAAGAAATTACCATCCCGGCACAGAGCCATGTCAACGCTGTCTTTACCTATTGGAAGACCGGCAGTTCGGACGCCCCCGGCAACGAAGCCATTGCAGACCGTTATTTCGGCTTTGCACTCGAACCGATACGCAGCAACCTGTATTTTTCCGGCCAAACCGTCCGCCTGACCGCGCCGGACGGTCTGCATATTGTGAATCAGGATTTTGGTTTTGATCCGGACGCCGGCGTCTTCTCCGCCGAACTCGATCTCAGCATCCAAAAATACACTTTGGATGTGCTTTATCCGCCATCCTGACCCGCTCCCCTGGCCCTGCGCCGGGGGATTTTCCTTGTGGAAAAACGCGCGCAAAGGGCGTATAATAAAAGTCAATACCACTAGAGGAGCAAAGCCATGACCGACACGTTCGCGCGGGAAATCACATATGCACGCATATCACTAACCGGCTGCTGCAATCTGCGCTGCCGCTACTGCATGCCGCGGGGCGGCGCGCCGCAGCCGCACGACTGCCTTTCGGATGACGAAGTGCTTGCGCTCGTGCGCGGGCTGGCGGCCGCCGGGGTGCGCAAGGTGCGCTTTACCGGCGGCGAGGCGACCGTGCGCCCGGATATGCTTCGCCTGCTCGCGCACGTATGCCGTACCCCGGGAATCGAGATCTGGGCGCTGACGACCAACGCACTCACGCTCGGGCGAGACGCCGTGCACCTGCGGGACGCGGGAATTCAGCGTGTGAATATCAGCCTCGACACACTGGATGCCCAAGCATACCGCACCCTGACTGGCGGCGACCTCGCCGCAGCGCTCGCCGGACTGGAGGCCGCGCTTGCGGCGGGCTTTGCCCGGGTGAAGCTCAACGCCGTGCTCATCCGCGGCGTCAGCGAAGTCCAAATCCCACGGCTCGCCGCCCTGACCCGGCAGCATCCGCTGGATGTGCGTTTTATTGAACTGATGCCGGCCGGCCCGTGCCGGGACTGGGCGGAGGCGCATTTCCTGTCTGCATCCGCAGTCCCGGCTGCGCTGCCCGGCCTGCTGCCGGATGCGCCCGAATCTCATGCACCGGCTACCTACTACCGCCTGCCGGGCGCACCGGGCCGCATTGGCCTGATTACGCCGATGAGCTGTGATTTCTGCGCAGACTGTAACCGTATCCGCATCACGGCGGATGGCAAACTGCGCCCCTGCCTCCATTCTGATCTGGAGATCGACCTGCGCCCCGTGCTGAACGACCCGGCAGCCCTGCGGGCGCGGATTTTGGAGGGGGTGCACCGCAAACCTGCCCGGCACCATCTGCGCGAAGGGCGCTTCATCGCAGGCAGCATGACGCAAATCGGGGGCTAAACGCCACGGTGGGGCGTTTCGCGTCGGCCTCCGCCCAGGGCGGCGCCGCCGGAAAAGGTCGTGTCTCAGACAGCTCCGCATTTTCCGCGGGCAGCGCCGCTTTCCCGGGTGTTTCGCACCAATCTTCAATGTGTCCCCCAAAGGCGACCCTCTGGAGATTTACACCGACCGTGACGGTGAGGTCATTTTTAAAAAATATTCCCCCATGGGCGAGCTTGGAACCTTTGTCGGAGAGCTTGCCGAGGCGCTCAGCCGGACAGCTGGTTTGTCCTGCGCGATTTGCGACCGCGATGCAGTCATTGCCGCGGCAGGCGGCGCCAAGAAGGATATCTATGAAAAGGCTATTTCATCCGATCTGGAAACGCTGATGGAGCAACGTCATATTTATGAGCACAACGGCTCCGACGAAACCGTCCATGTGTCTGCCAACGATCCCTATCATGTGGTCGTGGCTGCACCGATTATCGCCGAGGGCGATGTAACCGGCTGCGTGGCTTTCCTGTCGGACAACGGGGAGGAACGCGCCACCGAAGTCGAATCCAAGCTGAGCCAGACTGCGGCGAGTTTCCTGTCCAAGCACGTTACGATGTAATGCCGTTGCCCGCCTTGCTGCAAAGGCGGGCATTTTCTCTTTTATAATGTAACCGGAACTTTACACAGATTTTACATGGGTCCTTGTCCGAATGCCGCAAGCACATGTTATAATACTTAAGGCACTTAATCGAAAAAGAATGGTAAAATTTATGTAATCAAAAGGTGAAGGAAACAGAAATATGAATATTTTTAACGTGCTTTCCCTCTTCGGAGGACTCGCCATGTTTCTCTTTGGCATGTCGGTCATGGGCGACGGTCTGGAGAAAAGCGCGGGCAGCAAGCTGAAAACCATTTTGGAACGGCTGACCTCCAGCCCGCTGAAAGGTTTTTTGCTTGGCGTCGCTGTGACCGCAGTCATCCAATCCTCCTCCGCGACCACCGTTATGGTCGTCGGTTTTGTAAACTCCGGCATCATGAGCCTGCGTCAGGCCATCGGCATCATCATGGGCGCCAACGTCGGCACCACGGTCACTTCCTGGATTTTGAGTCTCTCCGGCATTCAAGGCGATAGCTTTTTTGTCCAAATGTTGAAGCCTTCTTCGTTTTCCCCGGTTTTGGCAGTCATCGGCATTGTTCTCTACATGTTTGTTAAGAGCTGCAAGAAAAAGGATATTGGTTCCATCCTGCTCGGCTTCGCCGTGCTGATGTTCGGCATGGAAACCATGAGCGGCGCGGTGGAACCGCTTAAGGATGTGCCCGCATTTACAAATATCCTGCTGCTGTTTTCCAACCCTGTTCTCGGCGTGCTGGCCGGCGCTGCGCTGACGGCCATCATCCAATCGTCGTCAGCTTCGGTTGGTATCCTTCAGGCCCTGTCCGCAACCGGGCAGATTACCTTTGGCAGCGCCATCCCCATCATCCTCGGCCAGAACATCGGTACCTGCGCCACCGCGATGCTGTCGTCGGTTGGCACCAACAAAAATGCCCGCCGCACCGCAATCGTACATTTATACTTTAACACCATCGGTACGATTGTATTCCTGATTGCGTTTTACGCGCTTAAAGCAGTTTTTGACTTCCAGTTTGTAAACGGCTCCATTAATCAAGTCGGCATCGCCATCGTCCATACCACTTTCAACCTCGTCTGCACTGCGGTGATGCTCCCGTTTGCCGGAGTGCTCGAACGCCTGGCCTGCGCAACGATCAAGGATGAGCCGACAGAGGCGGACGAGTTCCAGCTGCTCGATGAGCGCCTGATGGTCACTCCGCCGGTTGCAATTGAACAGTGCCGCAAGCTGACCATCCGCATGGCGGAAAAGTCCGAGCATGCCATGGATCTGGCGCTGTCCCTGATTCAAAATTTTGACCCGGAAGTTTACAACACCGTGCGCGAGACCGAAGCCCGCATCGACGTATACGAAGACCGCCTGGGCACCTATCTGGTCGGCCTTTCTGCGCGCAGCTTGTCCCAGGCGGACAGCCGCGAGGTTTCCCGCCTGCTGCACACCATTGGGGATTTTGAACGCATCAGCGACCACGCCGTGGAAATCGCGAAAGCTGCCGAGGAAATGCGCACGAAGGAAATCCATTTTTCGACCGATGCGCAGGGCGAGGTCGACGTCATTTCAGCCGCAGTGCGCCGCGTGCTGCATATTTCCATCGAGAGCTTCACAACAGGCGATGTCAAGCTTGCGTTTCAGGTCGAACCGCTTGAGCAAGTCGTGGATCATCTGCGCAGCACGATGAAAAACCGTCACATCGCCCGCCTTCAGGAAGGCAGCTGCACCATTGAATTGGGCTTTATCTTCTCCGACCTGCTCACAAGTTTTGAGCGTGTTTCCGACCACTGCTCCAACATTGCGGCCTGTATGATCGAGCTTCAGCACGGCAGCTATGACACCCATGAATACCTGAACAGCATTAAAAACGGTCAAAGCCCGGAATTCATTGAGAGTTACAACGGTTTTCTCAAGGAATACGCTTTGCCGTGACCTTCCGCGCGCCCCGCAGCCCGGCTGCGGGGTTTTCCGGTATAACCCTCCATTTTCCGAGCATATTAAAAGTATGCGGAAAAGGAGGGCTTTTTTATGACTATTAAAACCAATGCCGCAGCGCGGCGATGCGAAATCTGGATCGGCTACGGGGAGCGGAATACCTATGCCGCATCGGAGGAATACCGCGAAGCCGTGCGGCGTTACCGCGCCCTGGGCTACCGTGTGTGCGTATTCCTCGGGGGCAATGAGCCGCTGCTGCCCGGCGTGGCCGCACTTCTCGAGCATCAGCATCCTCTGCTCTGATGGTATCCATTGCAGGCTATGCCCGCATCTCGGTCGATGAAGAGCTAGGCGCCGACAACCCCTCTATCGAAAACCAGAAGGCCATCATCTCCGAATACGCGGCCGCCCATTTCCCAGACGCCTCTCTGGCCTTTTTCGAGGACCGCGACCGCTCGGGCTATACATTTGAACAGCGCGAGGGCTATCAGGCCATGCGGGCCGCGCTGCGCGCCGGGCGCTTTTCCATCGTGATCGTCAAGGATTTCTCCCGGTTTTCCCGCCGCAATTCGCTTGGTTTGTATGAATTGGAGGTGCTGCGCGACGAAGGCGTGCGCATCATTTCAATTGGGGACGGCGTCGATTATCCCACCCGCGACGATTGGCTGGCCATCCAGTTCCGGTTCCTCATGAACGAAATGCCGGTTACCGACACGTCGAAAAAGGTGCGCGCGGTGATCCGGTCCCGTCAAAGCCGCGGCGAATGGATCTGCGCGGTTCCCTATGGGTATTACCTCCATCCGCTGCATAAAAACGAAATCCTCGTGGACGAAGAGGGCGCGCGGGCGGTGCGGCGGATTTATGAGCTCTATAACGCCGGCTGGGGCTACCGCCGCATTGCCGCCTATCTTACGGAGCACGGCTATCCGACCGGCCTCCAGCTTGCGGCGAAGCAGCTGCGCGCCCGCGGCGCGGACGCTTCGAAATTGGAGCGTCGGGCCAGCCCGGTCTGGAATGCAAACTCGGTCGCCAAAATCCTCGGCAACGACTTTTACATCGGCACCCTGCGGCAGGGCATGTGGCAGCGGCCGGGCATCAACAAGGGCGACCGCCGCACCGACCCATCCGCCCATCAGGTGTTTCCCGGCCACCATCCGGCCATCCTGGACGCCGAAACCTTCGAACAGGCGCAGGAGCAGGCGCGCCGCCGCACGCGCACGCCCTACCGCGGGGAGCGAAAATATCCCCATCCCTATTCCGGCCTGCTGTTCTGCGCCGACTGCGGCAGCCCGATGTTCGGGGTTTCCTATCCCAACCGCCCGGCAGGCTATCTGTGCGGGGCCTATCACCGCCGCGGGCGCAAGGCCTGCACCTCCCACCACATCCATGAGCGCGCGCTCGACGACAGTATGCGCGCCTACCTGACCGCGGTGCGGGACAGCATGGCGGGCGCCCTGGTGCGGCTGGGCGAAACCCGCCAGGAAGCGATGGCTGCGACCCTTGCCGGCCAGCTTTCCGCGCTCTCCGCGGAAGAGGAGCAGCTCCGCCGCGAACTGGAGGCCTCCACACGCGAGCGCATCCGTCAGCTGCTCGCCGCCCCTGACCGTGAAGCTGTCATTCATCAGACTTTTGACCGCCTGGAGCGTCAATACCACGACGAACTGGACGGGCTTGCCCGCAAAAAAGCCCTGCTGGAACGGGAATCCACCCAGCGCGCCGCACTGACAAAAAATATTGAAAGCGTGCTCGCGGAATTTGACCGCCTGCTCACCGCCGGGCGCTTTTCGCGGCAGGATTTGCAGCTGCTCGTGGAGCGTATCAAGGTGGACGCAGAGGGCACGGTGACCATCTGCCTGAAAAGCAGCATCGCGGAACTGACCGCGCTGCTGCAAAACCAGGCGTCCCCTTAAGGCGTTCTATCCCGCACGATTGCTTCATATCCTGTACCAAACGCTCTTGAGAGGGAGGGCACGGGATGAAAAAGACGCTTTTACAGATGGTGCTGACCTGCATGGTACTCGGCGTCATCTTTACAGCAAACGACGCGGCGGTGGAACGCGGTATGACCGAAGCGCAGACAGCAGCAGTCACGTTTGGCAGCAGCGATCCGGTCAAGCTGCCGGTTATTATGTACCACAGCGTGCTCAAGGATCAGGCACGGGCCGGGAAATATGTCGTCAGCCCGTCGTCCCTGGCGGCCGACTTGGATTATCTGAAGGATCACGGTTATGAAACCGTGACGATACACGATCTGGTGCGGTACGTGGACGGCCTTGGCGATCTGCCGGAAAAACCGGTGATGCTCACGTTTGACGACGGGCATTACAACAACTACCTGTACGCCTATCCCCTGCTCAAAGAGCGCGGCATGAAGGCGGTCGTGTCGGTCATCGGCAAGGAAACCGAGCAATACACCGAAAGCGGGCAGGAAAACGCCTATTGGTCTTATCTGAATATGGACCGCCTGTGTGAAATCAGCGCGGACGGCACCTTTGAAATCCAAAACCATTCCTATGACCTGCACGAAAACGACGCGCGCAAGGGAGCTCTGCGCATGCGCGGAGAAAGCCTGGAAAGTTACCGTATGATGCTGGTGGAGGACACCGAACGCACGCAGAAACTGCTCATTGAAGGCGGCGTTCCCACGCCGGTGTGTTATACGTACCCATATGGCGCATGCAGCCGGGAAAGCGAAGAAGTCATCAAAAGCCTGGGGTTTATGTGCACCATGGGCTGCGAGGAGCGTACCAACACCCTGCGGCGGGATGACCCGGACTGCCTTTACCGGCTGGGGCGGTATAACCGCCCGGCGGGCGTCAGCGCAGAAAAATTTTTTGGGAAGGTGCTGGAGAAATAAGGAGGCGCTTCATGGCCACAAACTGCCGCATCGCAGATCTGCGGTGCAAAGAAGTCATTAACCTGTGCGACGGATGCCGGATGGGCTATGTCGGGGATGTGGAAATCGACGTGGTATGCGGGCGGGTGATTGCGCTGGTCGTGCCGGGACGCTGCCGGTTCTTCGGCCTGTTTGGCCGGGAGGAGGACTTTATCATCCCCTGGGAGGCCATTGACAAAATCGGGGACGACATCATCCTGGTCCGCCACGACCGTCCCCTGCCCCGCCGCGACCGCAAAAAATGGTGGCCGCCCGCCCGCTGAAAAGCTGCCTAGTTTTCCGGGGCGAATCCGGCAAAATTTGTGTATTAATTTTGCAAAAAGTTGCAAAAATTCTTTGACAAAGGGATTTCGGCATGATAAAATATCAGAGCATGAATATTACACACATCCCGCGATGCGAGCGGCTGGTGGCTCCCAAAGCTGCCGCCTGACAGATGACCCGGGATGGAGGTAAAACCAAGGAGGAAAATAATCATGGCAGTAATTTCTATGAAGCAGCTGCTGGAGGCCGGCGTACATTTCGGCCACCAGACCCGTCGTTGGAACCCGAAGATGGCTCCGTACATCTTCACCGAGCGCAACGGTATCTATATCATCGACCTGCAGAAGACCGTCAAGAAGCTGGAGGAGGCTTACTTCTTCATCCGTGACATCGCTGCAGCCGGTGAGTCCGTCCTGTTCGTCGGCACCAAGAAGCAGGCGCAGGACGCGATCAGGGAAGAGGCCGGGCGCGCTGGCCAGTTTTTTGTAAACGCACGCTGGCTGGGCGGCATGCTGACCAACTTCAAGACCATGCGCACCCGTATCGCCCGTCTGAACCAGCTCAAGAAGATGCAGGAAGACGGCACCTTTGACCTGCTCCCGAAGAAGGAAGTGATCAAGCTCCAGCTCGAGATTGCAAAGCTTGAAAAGTACCTGGGCGGCGTGAAGGACATGAAGAAGCTGCCGGGCGCGATGTTTGTTGTCGATCCCCGCAAGGAGAAGAACGCGATCGCTGAGGCTCGCAAGCTGAACATCCCGGTTGTTGCAATCGTTGACACCAACTGCGATCCGGATGAGATCGATTACGTGATCCCGGGCAACGATGACGCAATCCGCGCGATCAAGCTGATCTCCCAGACCATGGCAAACGCTGTGATTGAGGGCAAGCAGGGCGAGCAGCTCGAGGTTGAGGCCAAGGAAGAGGCCAAGGCTGAGTAAGAACCCGTAATAGACAGGAGATAGAAAGATAGCAGATAGTAGATAATGAAAATATCTTCTATCCCCTATCTCCTATCTCCTGATTTTGTTTGGATTATAATTTTGTTTGGAGGAATATAAAATGGCTTTTACTGCTGCTGACGTAAAGAAGCTGCGCGAAATGACCAGCGTAGGCATGATGGACTGCAAGAAGGCTCTGACCGAGGCGGACGGCGACTTCGACAAGGCAATTGAGATCCTGCGCGAGAAGGGTCTTGCAAAGGCTGCGAAAAAGGCTGGCCGCATCGCTGCCGAGGGCATGGTTTGCGCCAAGGTTTGCGCAGAGTGCGGCGTGGGCGGTATCATCGAGGTCAACTCGGAGACCGACTTTGTTGCCAAGAATGCAGACTTCCAGAAGTTTGTATCCGATCTGGCCGATGTTGTGATTCGGGAGAACCCGGCGGATGTTGAGGCGCTGAAGGCTTGCCAGATGGGCGACATGACCGTGGAGGCTGCTCTGCAGGAGAAGGTCCTGACCATTGGCGAGAACATCCAGATCCGCCGTTTTGCCCGCTACGACGAGTCCACGGTCAACGTATCTTACACCCATATGGGCGGCGTTATCGGCGTTCTGGTTGGCCTGCAGGTTTCCGAGAACCTGAAGGGCAACGCAACCGTTCTCGAACTGGGCAAGGACATCGGCATGCAGGCCGCTGCAATGAATCCGTCCTTCATGGACAAGTCCGATGTTGATGAGTCCACCCTGGCCAAGGAAAAGGAAATCCTGCTGGCACAGGCTCTCGAGGAAAACAAGACCGCCGCGAAGCCGAAGCCGGAGCAGATCATTCACAAGATGGTGGACGGCCGTATCGGCAAATACTACGAGGAAAACTGCCTCCTGCAGCAGGCTTTTGTTAAGGAAAATAAGGTTTCCGTTGAGAAGCACATCGCTGAGGTTGCCAAGACCCTGGGCGGCGAGATCAAGCTGGTCAAGTACGTTCGCTTTGAAAAGGGCGAGGGCATCGAGAAGAAGGTTGACGACTTCGCAGCAGAAGTTGCTTCTATGGCCAAGTAAGGCATGCAGGGACTTTCCTTTCGTTCGGCATTTCGAATGAAAGCCGCCTCTATGTTTGAATGAAATCGAAAAGGACAGGCTTTGCGCCTGTCCTTTTTGTTGATTTTCCAGTCTGTTTTTTCGCTTTCATGTGATATACTGTGTATGGAATCAAAACTGGATTTTTCAAGGAGGACTCTCTATGATCCGCGCCATTTTTTTCGATATTGACGGCACCCTGCTTAGCTTCGAAACCCATCGCGTGCCGCAATCCACCCAGCATGCGCTGTTCCGCCTGCGCGAGCAGGGTGTAAAGTTATTTGTTGCGACCGGCCGCCCGCCGAAAACCGCAGCCTATCTGCGCGAGGTGTTCAATTTTCCCTTTGATGGCTATGTCACGATGAACGGCCAGTATTGCCTCGTAAACGGCCAGGTGATCTACGACAACTGCATTCCCACAGAATCCATCGCTTCCCTGCTGCCCTATTTGGAAGAACAGCAAATCGCCTGCAACTTTGTCGAAGAGGACTTTATTTACACCAATTTTCACAATGATCTTACCCGTGAGCTAAGCCGGAAGCTTGGCGGCGAGGACATATTCGGCCCAACCGTGGACGTGCGCCGTGCGCTGGCGCACAAGGTCTATCAACTGAGCGCCTTCATCACCGAGCCGGAAGAACCTGCGTTCCTACGTCACATCCCGGGCTGCAAGGCTGCGCGCTGGATGCCGCTTTTTACCGATATCATGCCCGTGAACGGCGGCAAACCGGTAGGGATGGATCAGATAATCGGGCATTTTGGTATTGCGCCTGACGAGGTAATGGCCTTTGGGGATGGGGGCAACGATCTCGATATGCTGGTACATGCGCAGATTGGTGTGGCCATGGGCAACGCGGTCGACGCGGTTAAGGCCGCAGCGGACTATATCACCGACGATGTTGACCACGACGGAGTATGGAATGCGCTCGTAAACCTCGGCATCCTCAGCGGCGATAGGTGAATCTCCACATCGTATAGTATACCACGGTGAGCGTCAGAGCGACGCCGAGCGCTTCCACCACGTTCATCTGCTGCGCCTTTGTGATCCACAGCCATACGAAAATCATCACGACCGGCAGGATCTTGAACGCCAGACGGTATTTTTTCCGTGTTTTCTTCGGGATCTCACCGGGTTCGGCTTTCTCGGGGTCTTTGAGCGTGCAGGTCACAACCGCGCCAAAGCGGCTGAAATGCCGCTGCGCAATATAGACCCGTCCATCCATCGAAAATTCCGGATACATGCTCTCTTTGCGGATGGTGATATCACGATCGTTTTCCTGCGCATATTGCAGCAGTGCATCGGTGAACTCGCGCGCGTTGCCGATCATGGTGTCCGGCTCAAACGAAAAGGATTTCTCGCACTCGGCCTTGTACATCTTCTTGGCATCGGATAAAAAATTGAAAAACATATGGCCCTCCTTTTCCCGACGGCTCATCTCCGCGAGGCAGCGGTCCGGGTCAATTTGATCGACCCGCTGCTCCCCGCGTAATTCCTGACAAAATACAATGCAGCTTTCCAGCCGGTCTGCCGCGACCTGCAAGTCCTGAATCTGCTGTTCTATGGCTGGCCGCAATTCCGTTTCTCCACGCAGCAGCTGCGCGATTGTCGCCAGCGGGAAATCCAGCTTGCGGAACAGCTTGATGAGTTTCAGTGTGCGGATATCCTCCGTGGAAAACTCCCGATATGCGTTGCCCCGGTTCCGCGTCGGATGCAGCAGTCCGGCTTTTTCGTAATATCGGATGGTCTGTTTCGGCAGGCCGGTGCGCTGTTCCGCTTCTTGTATGGTCATACATTTCCGCTCCTTTCCCTTTTATGATAAAGGGTACAGCCGCTATCATGTCAAGCCCTTTCTAAAAAAATGTTTTCCGCTCGCAAAAAAAGCCGAAAAAGCGGCCGCAACTGTTGGTTGCGCACATGTCCGCGTCCATCGCTGGCATGCAACCGCAAGGAATGCTATCCTATCCTCACAACCAAACGGAGGTGATCTTTATGAAATTCGGTGAAAAATTACAGGCGCTGCGCCGCGCAAAAGGATTGTCGCAGGAACAGCTTTCCGAAGCGCTCGGCGTGACCCGGCAGGCGGTCAGCAAGTGGGAGCTGAACGCATCCATGCCTGATGTGGAAAAACTGCTCGCGCTCAGCGACTTTTTCCAAGTCTCGACCGACTATCTGCTGAAAGAAACCATCCAAATGCCCGAACCCGTTGCCCCGCCCGCTTTCGCGGCCGCGCCGCGCACACAGCGCGTGAATGTAAAACTGCTCGTGGGCGGCATCCTGACCGGCGTATCGTCCCTTGCGCTTTTCATCGTTTGGGTGCTTTCGCGCGTCTATCCGGTAACTTATATTCACGAAAATCGTGTGGCGGGCTATACCCAGGTCTGGACTGGATACGGCGGCTTCGTCGAATTCCATGTTCTGTGGCCGCTGACAAAATCCTGCTGGATTTTATTGATTGCCGGGCTGATGCTGCTATTCTTGAAGCCGCTCGACCGCCGCTTTTCGCTCAGCGCACGCTGGCAGGCGTTTCGTGAACGGCATCGCGAGGAGGCACCCCAATCGAAGGATGATTTTGAATAAGTGCACAAATCTGAGCATATATTTTTGCATACTTTACACAAAGTCAATCTTGTGATCCGGCAAAAAAGGGACTATCCTAGTAAAAAGTAAAGCGAGGTGTGATCTTTGGGCAAGCTTCTGGAAATCTCCGACGCGATCACCGAGTGCAGGAAGAAGCGCTGCGACGACCTTGAGACCGTGCTGCTCGACGCATACTACGGCCAGCAGCCGGATAAAAAGTAAAAAAAGGGGTGGGATCCATTTTCGGGCGGGCTGCCTTGACAAACCTGCAAAAATCAATATAATGAAGGTAGTTTTCCCGCTCGTCCGGGCGGGATCTCCCAAATAACCGCGCAAGATGCGGTTATTTTTTTGCCGTCTTCCATTTTTGTAATGTAATATAATCAGGAGAAATTACAATGAGTATTCTTTATCTGGTCGCAACGCCCATCGGCAATTTGGGCGACTTTTCGCCCCGTGCACGGGAAACCCTGTCCGCGGTCGATTTCATTGCCGCCGAGGACACGCGCGTCACGAAAAAGCTGATGACCGCGCTCGATCTGCCCGCAAAGCCGCTGGTCAGCTACTACGAGCACAACCGCCGCCAGCGTGGCGAAGAAATTCTTGCGCGCCTGCTCGCGGGCGAAAGCTGCGCGCTTGTGACCGACGCGGGCACCCCGGCCGTCTCCGACCCTGGAGAAGACCTGGTCGCGTTGTGCGCTCAGAACGGCGTGCCGGTCATCCCGGTGCCCGGCTGCTGCGCGGCCGTGTGCGCACTCGCCGCGTCCGGCCTGCCGACTGGCCGCTGGTGCTTCGAGGGTTTCCTGTCGGTCAACAAGAAGGCCCGCCGCGAACATCTGGATTCCCTGCAAGCAGAAAAACGTACCATGATTTTCTATGAAGCACCGCATAAGCTGCGTCAGACGCTTTCCGACCTGCGCGCCGCCTTTGGCGGCAACCGCCGCATCTCGCTGTCGCGGGAGATCACCAAGCTTCATGAGGAGACGCTCCGCTTCACGCTGGCGGAAGCGGAAGCATACTTTACGGAAAACGCGCCGCGCGGGGAATTCGTGCTCATTTTGGAGGGCGCTCCAGACATGCCCGAAGAGGCGAACGGGGATGGCCGCATGGCAATGGCGCTTTCCGCCGTGCAGACGCGTATTGCGGCGGGTGAAACGCTCAAGGATGCAGTAAAAATGGTCTCCGCCGGCCTTGGCGTTAAAAAAAACGCCCTGTATCAGGCGGCGCTGGGCGAACAGGATTCCTGAAAGAAGCTCTGCACGGTTCCGCCTGCGACGCCTGTGAAAAAGCCTTCCCATTCCGCCAATGCCGCGGTCTTCATGGCATTACCGAAACGGGAAGGCTTTTTTATTTTTAAGGAAAGCAGCCCGCGCTATTTTTTGATCCGGTGCGGACGGCCGCCGTCGTATAATTCCTTGCGGATGGCGGCAAACATATCTTCCGCCATTCGGAAATAGCTGCGCACCGTGCTCTCATCCAGCTCGAGCGGCAGGTCGGTTGGATAGCGGGTTTCGATGTAAAGGTTGTTCAGCGCCGCACTCTCGTCCAGCCATTCGGTAAACCGCTCGTCCGCCATCACCGCCTGCCGGCATAAATACGTCAGGTTGTGTCCGTCGTAATGCCGCCCGGTGCGGAAAAGCAGATAGCCCTTCAGCGCCTTTTCAATGGCCTGTTGGCAATGAAAGGCGACATTGGACGGATCCCCACCCCAGGTCAGCAGGATGCGCGCCGCCTGCAAATCACACAGCGCCTTGTCCAGCCATTTGTAATAGTACATGCTGTCGCGCGCACCTTTCCGGCTACGTGTCATACAGCACCGTCCCTTTCTCGTCGATCCAGGATGCATAGCTGTCCGGGTCATCGATCAGCTCTTCCCATTCGTCATGGGTGTACAGATTAATGTTTACCTGAAAATCAAGCGGCAATTCGAGATACAGCCGCCGCAGCAGCGCTTTCTTATCGCAGTCGGGCACCACGATGCAAAGGCTGGCTGTCTTCAGCCGCCCGCTGGTCATGCCGCGTTTCGCGCCATGTAAAATGACTTTTTCCGGGCTGCAAAGCGCCAGCAGGCCGCTCAGCAGCATGTCCTTTTCGGCCTGTTCCATCCTGCCCTCTCCTTTCGTCAATACAGCGACAGTTTGGCCGCCGCCTCAAACTTTGGCGCGCCGTCCGCAGCGCCAAATACATAGGTAAGCCCATCCGCCCCCTGCCCAACCGCAAGCGCAATCTGCTCGCCGGGCATGCATTCCGCTGTGTAATTGACCTGTATTTCGGAGACAAACAGGCCGTCCTGCCGATCCAGCTCCAGCCCATCGCAAACCACGTCGACAATCTTGACATTGTTCATATGGCCGTTGATATCCAGGTCGGAATAGCGCACCGTATGCACATGATGGGGCGTGAGCCCCGCGCACAGCAGCTTCCCGGGGACCGCCGGGCATGCGGCGGGCACCAGCGCAATATAGCCCTGCGCCGCGGGGATCTGTGTGGGCCGCAGGATGCGGTGGCTCACGCGGTCGAGCACGACCCATGCGCTGAGCGCCTGCGCAATCTCTTCCCCATTCACGCAAAGGGTAAACGCGCGCAGCCAGGTCGCGCCTTTGATGCCCGCGCACCAGGTGCGCACATGGATCACCTCATGCACGCGCACTGGCCGCGTAAGCGCACAGTGCAGGCGGCTGAGCACCCAAAGGGCGCCCAGATCGTCGGCATTGAGATGCAGCGCGTCCGCGTGCTCGGTGGCCGCGTCCTGCATAATGTCAAACAGGGCGGACGGCCGCGCGATCCCACGGTTGTCGATGTGGCTGAACGTGATGGGATAATCCTTTTCAAAATATTGCAGTTCCTGCATGTGACGACTCTCCTTTTATCGCATGAGCGCGCTGAGGAACAGGGTAAATACGCCCGCAAAGGTCGCGGCATTTTTCTCGTCCGGGAACGCGCTTTCGGGCGCACTGTCCGCGCCGGTATGCTCTTTGTACCACGCTGCAAGATCATCGCGCAGCCCGGATACGGCGTCCAGCGAGCCATACCGGAAGAGCACAGCACCGGAGACGGCCGGACGCGCGGCGATATAATCGAGCGAATCAAAAATGTGATCGGTGGTCGTCCACGTCGGCGTACTGCTGTCGTGGCACTTGTACGCCGCAAGGCCGATGTAGAGCTTTACGCCCGTGCCCTGCGTCTTGCTGATCCACCAGTCGGTGAGCGTCGCAAAATCGGCGGCGCTGTGGCCGATCTCCCAGTAAATCTGCGGGACGATATAATCCACTGTGCCAGACTTGATCCACGCAAGGCTGTCCGCGTACGCCTTCACATAGCTCTCATTGCCGCCGCGGGTGTCCGAGCCGCGGGGGTCGGTGGATTTGTTCGCCCACACGCCCGCCGGGCTGATGCCGAACTGAAGATCCGGGTCAATATCATGCAGCTCCTCGTCAAGCTGTGCAACCAGCTGGTTGACATTGTCGCGCCGCCAGTCCGCGATGTTGTCAAAACCAGAGCCGTACTGCTGATAGGTCGCCGCATCATTAAAATCCGTGCCCGGATAAAAATAGTCGTCCAGATGGATGCCGTCCACATCGTAGTTTTCCGCGATTTCGGCCGCGCCGTCAACCACCAGCTCGCGTACCTCCGGGATGCCGGGGTCATAATAATAATTGCCGTCCGTGTACTTGACGGCCCAGCCCGCGTGCACCTTGGCCGGGTTGCCCGGGTCGAGTTCGTCCCAGTTCTTATCGCGCGTCACACGATAGGGATTGATCCATGCGTGCAGCTCCAGCCCGCGGCGGTGCGCCCCGTCCACCCAGTATGCGAGCGGATCGAACCCGTCTGCGGGGGCGGTACCCTGCTTGCCGGTCAGCCAGTGGCTCCACGGGAAAATGTCCGAGTCATAGAGCGCGTCTGAGGTTGGGCGCACCTGAAAAAAGACCGTGTTCAGTCCGGTTTTCACACAGTTGTCCAGGATGCGGTCGGCCTCGCTTTTGAGAGCGTCGGCCGAAGTGGTTGTTTTGGCGGGATAGTCGAGATTGTAAACCGACGACACCCACACGCCGCGCATCTGCCGCGGTTCCGGATTTGCCGCCTGTGCTCCTGCGGGCGCAAGCATGGCCAGCGAGAGACCGGCGGCCAGAATACGTCGAATGATTTTCATTGCGTTTCTCCTTTGGGTAATTTCGTGTTGTCCTGGGCAGAATATTTATGTCCAGTAGTATTATCGTACCATTCCCGCCGCGGATTGGCAAGGGGTATTGACGCGGGACGGGAAAGAAGGTATCATGAACATATTCGGAGGTTTGGAATCTTTATGATTGATTTTCACGGGAATCCCCCTGTTCAGAAAAAAGTGCTCGCGCTGCATGACCTTTCATGCTTTGGCCGTTCGTCCCTTGTGCCGGTCAGCGCCATCATCAGCGTGATGGGGCATCAGTGCGTCCCTCTGCCGACTGCTGTCTTTTCCACGCACACGGCCATTGACGGCTGGGTGTGCGCCGACCTGACCCGGTCGCTGCACCCTATGCTCGCGCACTTCCAGGGGCTGGGGCTCAAATTTGAAGCGGTTTATTCGGGCTTTCTTGGCTCGGCAGCACAGATTGACTGCGTTGCCGAGGCTGCGTCCAGCAAGGCCGAAGGCGGCCTGTTCCTGGTCGACCCCGTCATGGGCGACAACGGCGAGGTCTATACGACCTATACCCCTGAGATGACCGCACGCATGAGCGAGTTGTGCGCGCTCGCCGGCCTGATCACGCCAAACGTTACCGAAGCGGCGATCCTGCTTGGAAAGCGGCCGGATACAACGGTGCGCGACCGAAGCGAAGCGGCGGACTGGTGCGCCGCCCTGCACGGCCGCTATGGCGCGCAGATCGTCCTGACCGGGCTGGACCTCGCGCCGGGCGAGGTGACGGTGGCCTGCTGTGCAGAGGGCAAAACCGAATTTGTGCAGCACGAACGGCTCGGCGGCTTCTATCCGGGCACAGGCGATATTTTCGCTTCCGTGCTGCTGGGCGGGTTGCTTGCAGGCGGCGGGTTGACCAACAGCGCCGCAAAGGCAGGCGCCTTTGTCCGGGAGTGCATCGCGTTTACCGCTGCACGCCATACCGACCCGATGCATGGCATACAGTTTGAGCCCCTGCTGTATCGGCTCTGCCGCCCGCTGGGTGCATAAGCATCCGGAGTGCGGGATATGTTTTGAATCGAAAGAAAATCAAACGGCGCGCCAGACAATGGCGCGCCGTTTGACCGGAATAGGAAAAAACCATATGGAAAACAATACAGGAAAATCAACGAACTGCATGCAACATCAGAGCGGGGCGCCAATCTGAAGCATCAGGATACACAGGGCAATGGCTGCGGCAACCATTCCAAAAGTTTGATATTTGGTCCATTCTTTCATAAAACTCACCTTTCCAACCAGAACCTTCAACATGTTTTTATTATACCGCTTTCTGACAGAAAAAATAAGTGGGTTTCATAAAGAAACATGAACAAACTTTTGTTAAGATTTCTATACACAATGTATGAGTCACCCATAACTTGCCCAAAATCGCAAAAAAAATGCGCACGATCTCCATCATGTCACCACAGCGCATGCATGAAAAAACGCATAAAGTGGTGGTAATGCGCGTCCAGGGATAGCGGCCACCAAACAGGTGGTGTCCCTTTATGGGGCGAAGGAGGCTGCAACTACGCCAAACATTGACCGGCCCGCAGCGCGCCCCGTCGTGTTTGATGACGTGTGGTATGGCTCCTGGCCGGTATACCGGCCAGGAGCCATATTTTTACTGGACGGCTTTTTTGGGAGCGACCGTGGGGCGGCGTTGCGCCGTTCGGCCATACGCTGCTATTAATCCTGCGCGACGAAAACAAGAATTCGGCACAGAAACCAAGATCCCGTATTCGTAAAGCTGGGCTGCTACCGGTTCTTAATATCGTCCGGTAGCTTCCATGAAGACCCTGGCATCCTCGCCTAGAGACTTGATTTAATAAGCGGGATTTTGCAAGCTGACCCCATCGTGGGACACCTCAACAGGTGTCTGCACACCCCCACCCCTGGATCTGGGCTTTGCCCTTGGATACATCGATACCACAGCGTTCCATTTGAAAGCCTCCTGATTAAAAAATTCATGACAACCGCTTTACGCATTGCCCGTTCCATCTCCCAGGCGTATCCGAACGCCCCGGCGTTTGAACCGAAAAACTGCCTTGCGAAGGAAATCAGCGGAAGTATACGTACTCTGTTCCTCAAAAGCGCCCAGAAAGTGCACATGCAAAAACGCAACCTTTTTGGCGTATAAATGCGTAATACAAAAGAAAACAGAAAAATTACAAAACGATTACAACCATGTCGCGTGCAGTCTGCGTATGCGTGAAAAGGCACAGAGCACACAGCCAAACGCACCAAACGGCTGATTTTTTTGTATAAATGCACAGAAGTTATTGGCCTTATTATAGTGAAAGAGACGATAATAGAATGTGAATATTTACATTTCTGGTCGGCGTGCTTATAATGTTATTGTACACAGTGCACAGATGGATGCAGTGTACGAAGAGATACGAAAGCGCGGGATGAGAGCCGGGCTTTCAAGTAGAGAAAGAAAAGCGAGGTAATGTACATGAAGAAGAAGAAGCTCTTAGCTCTGCTGCTTGCGGGCACGATGATGGCTGGCATGACGGCCGGTTGCGGAAGCCCGTCTGATGGCGGCGCCAAATCCGGCAGCGCTGCGTCCGGCTCCGCTGCATCCGGCGGCGCGTCTGACGGCAAGTATTCCATCGACGTCATCCTGAAGACCACCTCCTCCGAGTATTGGAGCTATGTTGTCGCGGGCGCGAAGGCTTACGCCAAGGACAACCCGAACGTCACGGTCGACGTCAAGGGCGCGACCTCCGAGACTGCCTACGACGAGCAGCTCAACATGGTTGAGACCGATGTGGCTTCCGACAAGTATGACGGCTTCGTCATCGCGCCGCTGCAGGCCGACATGGTTGCCAACAAGATCAAGGGCACGACCAAGCCGATCGTCGCGGTCGACACCGCGATCGACGCCCCCGAAGTCCTGAGCTTCGTCGGCACCGGCAACGAGGCTGCTGGCGCGCTGGGCGGCAAGGCTGCCGCTGAGGCTGCCAAGACTGCCGGCTGGACCGAAATCAAGGCGATTGAGATCGCGGGCGTGCAGGGTGACTCCACGAACACCGCCCGTATGGCTGGCTACAAGAAGGGCATCGAAGAGGCCGGCGGCACGTTTCTCGACGCGGAAGTGCAGTATGCCGACGCGGTAGCCGACAAGGCCGTTTCCTCGATGGAAGCCATCATGCAGAACCATCCGGAAGGCATCGCGATTATCTGCGCGAACAACGACGATATGGCGATGGCCGCCGCGCGTGCCGCGAAGGGCAACCCGGCGTATGAGAATACCATCTTCCTCGGCTTCGACGGCATCCAGTCCGCCTGCAAGGCAATCCTGAACGGCGAGCTGACCATGTCTGTTGCACAGCAGGGCTATGAGATGGGCTACCAGTCCGTCGATGCGGTCGTCCGTGCGCTCAATGGCGAAAAACTGGATGAGTTCATCGATTCCGGCGCTGATGTTGTTAACCCGGAGAACGCGCAGGCTCGTCTGGACCTGCTGCAAGGTTATCTAGAGGCTGCAAAGTGAGCCACGCTTAGCTTGGGTGGATTGCTAAACAAGTAAATCGACGCCCCTGTAAACCGATTTTATCTTACTTAAAATCTTTGCAGGGGCGTCCCTTTTTCTGCGGCGCCTAAGGCCGAGCAAGCCCCTGCCCCGGGGCATCCCCGGGGTAGGCCGGCCGCGCCGAGAGCGGTATTGGCCAGGGGCTTGCCGAATCCTTATCTCGGAGAAGAAAAGGTGATATCAATGAGTAGTGAATATGTAGTAGAACTAAGGAACGCAACAAAGCGGTTCCCGGGCGTCGTAGCGCTCAAGAATATGAGCCTGGCGGTTAAGCCGGGGGAGATACTGGGCCTGATCGGCGAGAACGGCGCGGGGAAATCGACGCTAATCAAAGTCCTGACTGGCGTGCATCAGGCGGATGAGGGGCAGATACTGGTAAACGGGGAAGAGAAGCATTTCCGGGATCCGAACGACTCCGCGGCGGCGGGCATCGCCTGCGTGTATCAGGAGCTGAACATCGAGCCGCTGCTCAGCGTAACGGACAATATTTTCATCAACAAGTGGACGCGTAAGGGCGGGCTGCTGGATTACCCGTCGATGCACAAAAAGGCGAAGGAAGTCATGGCGTCGCTCGGGCAGGACATCGATCCGACAAAGGCGGCGGGCACGTTCGGCATGGGCGTACAGCAGATGATCGAGATTGCAAAGGCGGTTTTAATTGACGCGAAGATGATCATCATGGACGAACCGACGTCGTCGTTGGGCGAGAAGGAAGTCGAGCAGCTCATGAAGACCTGCCGCGACCTGAGAAACCGCGGCATCGGCATCGTATTTGTTTCGCATAAGCTGGAAGAGCTGTTCGAGCTGTGCGACCGTGTGACGGTCATGCGCGACGGCGAGCATATCTGGACGAAGAACGTGTCGGATACGGACAACGACGATCTAATCACGGGCATGGTGGGCCGCAGCCTGGAGAACCAGTTTCCAAAGGAATTCGGCAAGAAGGGCGAGTGCGCCCTGAAGGTCGAGAACCTGCAGGAGGGCGGCGTGCTGTACGGCGTGAGCTTCGAGGCATACGAGGGCCAGATTCTGGGCTTTGCGGGTCTCGTCGGCGCGGGCCGCACAGAGACAATGCGCGCAATTTTCGGCGCGGATCCGATCGATGGCGGTAAGGTATACATACACGGCAAGCAGGTCAACATCAAGACGCCGCGCGACGCGATCCAGGCGGGCATTGCGTTCCTGACGGAGGACCGCAAGGGCCAGGGCCTGGTACTCGCGCAGAGCATCCGGACAAACCTGATCCTCGCCAACATGAAGGGCTTTTGCAACGGCCCCTTCCTCAACGAGAAAAGAATTGAGGATGCCGGGGCGGGGAACATCTCCTCGCTGCGCATCAAGACCCCGTCGATCGACGAAATTGTCGGCCAGCTTTCCGGCGGCAACCAGCAGAAGGTGGTCATCGGCAAGTGGGTCAATACGGATGCGGATATTTTTATTTTCGACGAGCCGACGCGCGGCATCGACGTCGGCGCAAAAGTCGAGGTATACAACGTAATGAATAGCCTGGTCAAGCAGGGGAAATGCGTTATCATGATTTCGTCGGAAATGCCCGAAATCCTGGGCATGTCGGATCGCGTCGTGGTCATGCGCGGCGGCAAGGTCATGGCGACCGTGGACCGCGACAGCAAGCATTTTAACCAGGAAGACATCATGAAGGCTGCATGGGGAGGAACTTTAGATGAGTAACGCAACGATAAAGAAGAAAAACGGGCTCATGGCCCAGCTTGGCACGCTGATCGCGCTGCTGCTGCTGTGCGTGGTTCTGGCGATCGCGTCGCCGAACTTCCTGAACTTCCAGAACTTTATGAGTATCCTGAAGCAGACATCGTTCAACGCGCTGCTTTCGACGGGTATGCTGCTCTGCCTGATTACGGCGGGCATCGATCTTTCGGTCGGCGCAAACGCGACGTTCTGCGCCTGTATGGCCGGTATGCTCGTCAAGATGGGCGTCAACAACTCTTTTCTGATTCTGGTGGTGGCGCTGGCAAGCGGCACGCTGATCGGCTGGATCAACGGCATGCTGCTGACCCGTCTGCATCTGCCTCATCCGTTCGTATCCACCCTCGGCATGAAGAACTTCCTCTGGGGCATGGCGCTGCTCGTCACGGGCTCGCAGATGGTCTCGGGCTTCCCGGGCGGCGTGACATGGCTCGGCGATTTCACAGTCGGCGGTTTCCCGGTCAGCTTTGGGCTCGTCATCGTCCTGTACATCGTCATGCATATCTTCCTGACGCGCACGGCGCTCGGCCGTTCGATCTACTGCGTTGGCGGTAACCCGGAAGCGGCGCGCCTGTCCGGTATCCACTCCGCGAACGTGTTGACGTTCTGCTATACGATTTCGGGCGTTTGCGCGGCGCTGGCGGGCATCGTTTCGATCGGCCGCTCGGGCATCTGCAACGGCGCGAACGCGGTACAGCCGTTTGATACCGACGCAATCGCGGCGTGCATCATCGGCGGCGCATCGTTCATGGGCGGCAAGGGCACGATGCTTGGCACCATGGTCGGCGCGCTGATTATCGCGGTGCTGCGCAACGGCTTTACGCTGCTGTCCGCTCCGTCCTCGATTCAGAACATCGTCCTCGGCCTTGTCATCATCATCGCGGTCTTCATTGACGTTACCCGTGAGAGAATGGAAGCCAGGGCCCGCCGTCTTGCGGCAAAGTGAGTTTTTGTTTGTAAAAAAAAGATGCTTCTCCTTGGAGAGGCATCTTTTTTGTCTAAAAAACACGGGTTGGTCGGGTCAGCAGAAATTCTCTTTTTCGATGTTTTTCACTTCGTTCAGGAAGATCGGCAAGTTTTCCGTCTGCCACACGGTGACGCCATCGAGGAATTCCGTGTTTAAAAACGTATCGGTGATGGCGATGCCGGTATACGGCGGCGTGATCCAGCCCCCCATAGCCAGCACATTGGCATCATTCACTGCGCGGCAGTTACGCGCGCAGAAGGTATTCTCGCAAAGCGCGGCATAGACATTCGGATACTTGTTGGCAACGATGCTCATCCCCATGCCTGTGCCGCACACCAGGATGCCGCGTTCAAATTCGCCGCTGCTGATGCGGGGCGCTAGGTTTTTCGCGGCCTGCCAATAGGCCATGCCGCCGTCCCCAGTGTCTTTGCTGCCCACATCGGTCACTTCGTATCCGAGTTCCGTCAAATGTTCCTTGACCGCTTCCTTGAGCATAAAGCCTGCGCGATCGGATGCTACAATAATTTTTTTCATGGCTTGCGGCGAAATTCGCCTTTCCTCCTTTTATGCTTTGGTCAGATGCCTGCCGCCGGTACCGTTCTGTGTGGCAGCGAATGCAGTCCCTGCTTGCGCGCAACCGCACGGCGTGCGGCAGCCGCGATATCCTGCGCGGTTAGCCCGATGGCTTTGCGCAAATATTCCATTTTGCCCACTTCACCGAACCGGTCGCGGAAGCCGACGCGCTCCATCGGGCAAGGTGCATGCTCCACGAGGCACTCCGCCACCGCGCCGCCAAGGCCGTTGAGGATGCTGGCGTTTTCCGCGGTGACAGCGCAGCCTGTACGCGCGGTGCTGGCCAGCACCAGATCTTCATCGAGCGGCTTGATGGTGTGGATGTTAATGATTTCGGCGGAAATGCCCTCCG
>URFQ01000026.1 GCA_900547195.1 uncultured Butyricicoccus sp. | reverse complement strand
GTGCCCTATCATGGCATAAAAATAAGGCCGCACCGTAACTATCTGTCATGAATCACATCACGATATAGTCAGGTACGACCCGAGTAGCCGAACAGAGAGCACCAGTTAGCTCATAGGTTTAAGTCGTCAATTGACGTCTTAAACCATTTGAAAGTATGAAGCGTGAGTGAGTATATACCCAAGATTATATGCCTCTAACAAGGAAAAACCGGGTCGACCCACAATACATGACGTGATGAATTAGCTCACGATATATCAGGATTGACCCGGCCTGTTCAGGGAAGTTCAGCAGAGCATCCCTTTATAAGCTTTCAAGCGTCATTATGCCTTGAAGCGGGGGAATGCGGACTTGCCAGCGTAAACAGCTGCCTCGCCCAGCTCTTCCTCGATGCGCAGCAGCTGGTTGTACTTAGCAACGCGCTCGGAACGTGCGGGAGCACCGGTCTTGATCTGGCCTGCGTTGGTTGCAACAGCCAGGTCGGCGATGGTGACGTCCTCGGTCTCACCGGAACGGTGAGAAACCATGCAACGGTACTCGTGGCGCTGAGCCAGCTCCATTGCGTCCAGGGTCTCGGTCAGCGAACCGATCTGGTTCACCTTGATCAGGATGGAGTTTGCAACGCCCAGGTCAATGCCCTTCTTCAGACGGGAAACGTTGGTAACAAACAGGTCGTCGCCAACCAGCTGAATCTTGTCGCCCAGCGCCTTGGTCAGCATCTCCCAGCCTTCCCAGTCTTCCTCAGCCATACCGTCCTCGAGGGAGATGATCGGGTACTTCTCCGCGAAGTTCTTCCACATGGTAACCAGCTGCTTCTGGGTCATCTTCTTACCAGACTTCGGCTGAATATAGCACTTCTCCTCGTCGTTCCACCATTCGGAAGAAGCCGCGTCAATCGCGATCATGAAGTCCTCGCCCGGCTTATAGCCAGCTTCTTCGATCGCCTGTACAATAACCTTCAGCGCATCCTCATCCTTCTTGAGGTTCGGGGCATAGCCGCCCTCGTCGCCAACACCGGCAGCCGGGGTGCCGTTCTCCTTCAGGGTCTTCTTCAGGGTGTGGAAGACCTCCGCGCAGCGGCGCAGCGCCTCGCGGAAAGACGGGGCGGAAACCGGCATGATCATGAACTCCTGAATCTCAACGTTGTTCGTCGCATGCGCGCCGCCGTTGAGGATGTTCATCATCGGAACCGGCAGGGTCTTGGCATTGCAGCCGCCGATGTAGTTGTACAGCGGCAGGCCCAGAGCCTCCGCAGCAGCCTTTGCAACTGCCAGCGATACGCCCAGAATTGCATTTGCGCCCAGCTTGGTCTTGTTCGGGGTGCCGTCCAGTGCGATCATCGCCTTGTCGATCGCCTGCTGGTCCAGCGCGTTCATGCCGATGATTTCTTCTGCGATCTCGCCGTTGACCGCGTCAACTGCCTTCAGGACGCCCTTGCCCTGATAACGGTCCTTGTCGCCGTCACGCAGCTCGCAAGCCTCAAAGATGCCGGTGGAAGCGCCGGACGGAACCGCCGCGCGGCCCATATATGCGCCGGTGTCTGCTTCCACATAAACCTCAACCTCAACCGTCGGATTGCCACGGGAGTCCATAACCTCGCGGCCGATTACGTCTACAATTTCGATGTAACCCTTCATAATAACCTTCTCCTTTGCAAAACAAATATATAGTCAGGTAGGATCAGCCGGGAGACGGAAACCGGAGATATCGCCGCGCAGGCGTTTCTCTCCCATTGTTCTATCTCCCATTTTTTCCTATCTTACTTCACAAGCAAGCTTTTGCCCGTCATCTCAGACGGTTTGTCCAGGCCGAGCAGCTCGAGCATGGTCGGCGCAAGATCCGCCAGCACGCCGCCCGCCGACAGGGCCTTCACATCGTCACGCCCCACCAGCACCAGCGGCACCGGATTGGTGGAATGCGCGGTGAACGGCGAAGTCCCGTCGTCCTCCAGCATCTGATCGGCGTTGCCATGGTCGGCGGTGATCAGCGCCGCGCCGCCCTTGGCCGTCAGCGCATTCACAACCTTGCCCACGCACTCGTCCACTGCCTCAACCGCCTTCACTGCCGCGTCAAAGACGCCGGTGTGCCCGACCATGTCGCAGTTTGCGAAATTGAGGATAATGACGTCATATTGGTCGGAAGCAATGCGCCTCAGCACTTCGTCGGTGACCTCGTAGGCCGACATTTCGGGCTTGAGGTCATAGGTTGCAACCGACGGGGACTTGATTAGCGCACGATCCTCGTTTTTATATTCCTTCTCAACGCCGCCGTTAAAGAAGAACGTGACGTGCGCGTACTTCTCGGTCTCGGCAATGCGCAGCTGGGTCAGACCCTTGTCCGAAATATACTCGCCAAAGGTATTGGTGAGCGACTGCGGCTTGAACGCAACCTCCACATTCGGCATGGTCGCATCATACTGCGTCATACAAACAAACTTGACCGGCAGGTTGCCCTGTTCCCGGAAGAAGCCGTCGAAATCCGGATCGACAATCGCGCGGGTGATTTCACGCGCACGGTCGGGACGGAAATTTGCAAAAATAACTGCGTCATCCTTGCGGACATTCGCGCCCGGGGTGATGATCACCGGCTCGATGAACTCGTCGGTTACATCCCGCTCATAGCTGTTCAGCACAGCCTGCACCGGCTCGCCTTCGTAGACCGGCGCCTCGCCGAGGACAATCGCGTCATATGCGCGCTCCAGGCGATCCCAACGCTTATCACGATCCATCGCATAATAGCGGCCGGAAATGGTCGAAATGCAGCCGACACCCAGCTCCTGAATCTTATCGACGAGCTTCTGCACATAGCCCGCGCCCGAAGTCGGGGGGGTGTCGCGCCCATCCATAAAGCAGTGAACGCAAACCTTGGTCAGGCTCTTTTTCTTCGCCAGCTCCAGCAGCGCGCAGATATGGTCGATGTGGGAGTGCACGCCGCCGTCGGACATCAGGCCGAAAATGTGCAGTGTGGAACCGAACCACAAGCACTGATCGACCGCATGCTGGAAGGCTTCGTTCTCAAAAAAATCGCCGTCCTCAATGGACTTGGTGATGCGGGTCAGCTCCTGATAGACGATACGGCCCGCGCCGATGTTGGTGTGGCCAACCTCCGAGTTTCCCATCTGGCCGTTCGGCAGGCCGACGTCCATCCCAGATGCGCCAATGAGCGTGTTTGGACAATCTACAAGGAATCTGTCCATATTCGGGGTCTTCGCTGCGCGGATGGCGTTGCCCATGTCGGTATCCCGGTAACCGTAGCCATCCATGATGATCAGCGCGAGCGGATGCTTGCCGGCCTTTTGTGCGGCCGTCTTACGCGGCTTGCGTGCCGTGGGTTTCTTTGCCGCGGGCGCAGCTTCTGCCGTCTTTTTTGCTCGCTTGCGCGCAGGCTTTTCAGCTGACTCCACTGCCGGCGCCGCCGCGTCAGCCTTGGCTACCGCGGCAGCCGGGGCGGTTTCCTCCGCCTTCACCCGGACAGCTTCCGAAGCCGGTGCAGCCGCTTCGGCCCTGGCCGCAGCCTTAGCCTTGTTTGCCGCAACAATATCCGCCATGGTGGTCTTTCTTCTTGCCATATGATATCTCCTTTGAAAGCGAGCAAAAGGGGGATAAGCCTTATGCGCTTTTCCCCCTCCTGCTCCGGTCGGCGCCGGAAAGCGCCGGTTTAGTTCTGATTTGCCGCCTCTACGATTGCCGCAAAGTCCGGAGCCTTCAGGGACGCGCCGCCGATCAGGCCGCCGTCTACGTCGGGCTGTGCCAGCAGTTCCGCCGCGTTCTTCGCATTCATGGAACCGCCGTACTGAATGGTGATCGCACGGGCAGCACGCGCGCCGTACAGCTCGCGCAGGCAGTCGCGGATCTTCGCGCAAACCTCGCCGGCCTGCTCGCTGGTTGCGGTCTTGCCGGTGCCGATCGCCCAGATCGGCTCATAAGCGATGACAACCTTCTTGATGTCCTCGACTTCCACGCCCTGCAGCGCAATCTTGACCTGCTTGCGGATGACTTCCATGGTGACGTCCTGCTCGCGCTCTGCGAGGGATTCGCCAACGCACAGGATCGGGCGCAGGCCGTTTTCGATTGCAACCTTGACCTTTTTGTTGCAGGTCTCGTCGGTCTCGTTAAAGTACTGGCGGCGCTCGGAATGGCCGATGATCACATACTTTACGCCCAGCTCCTTGAGCATATCGGCAGAGATTTCGCCGGTGAACGCACCGGACTTCTCAAAGTGCATATTCTCCGCGCCAATGGCAATCTTGGAGCCCTTCGCAGCCTTTACAGCCGCCTGAATATCGGTAAACGGTACGCAGAGAACCATCTCGCACCACTTGGTCTTGGAGAGCAGCGGCTTCATCTCTTCGATCAGTGCCTTTGCCTCGCTCGGCGTCTTGTTCATCTTCCAGTTACCAGCAATGATAGTCTTGCGATATCTGCGATTCATGTAAAATACCCCTTTCAAATTTTACGACGAAATATAATTTTCGTAATAATTATGTATTTATACGGGCGCTGCGCCCGATATAAAGCAAATAATGCATCCGGACGGGCTTCTGCGCGCCCGCCCGGCGCAGGATTCCAGCGTTACTTATCGTTCAGGCAGGCGATGCCCGGCAGTTCGAGGCCCTCCAGGAACTCCAGCGAAGCGCCGCCGCCGGTGGAGATGTGGGTCATCTTATCGGCATAGCCGAGCTTCTCCACCGCAGCTGCGGAATCGCCGCCGCCGATGATGGAAATCGCTTCGGAGCCTGCGATGGCCTTTGCGACCGCCTTTGTGCCGACCGCGAACGCATCGAACTCAAATACGCCCATGGGGCCGTTCCAAACCACAGTGCCCGCGTCGGCAACCGCCTTGGAGAACAGCTCCACGGTCTTGGGGCCGATATCCAGGCCCATCAGGCCATCCGGGATTTTGCCGGCTTCGCAGACCACCGGGGTCGCGTCCGCCGCAAAATGATCAGCGCAAACGGTATCGACCGGCAGCAGGAGCTTGACGCCCTTATCCTCGGCCTTCTTCAGCAGGTCGAGCGCGAGCTGCAGCTTATCCTCTTCGCACAGCGAAGTGCCGATGGACATCCCCTGCGCCTTCTGGAAGGTGTAGGCCATGCCGCCGCCAATGATGATGGTGTCGCACTTTTCGATCAGGTTATTGATGACGCCGATCTTATCGGAAACCTTCGCGCCGCCGAGGATGGCGACAAACGGGCGGGCCGGGTTTGCCAGCGCCTTGCCCATGATAGAAATTTCCTTGTTGATCAGATAGCCGCAAACCGCCGGCAGATAGTCGGCAATGCCCGCAGTGGAAGCATGGGCACGGTGCGCGGTGCCGAATGCGTCGTTGACATAGATTTCCGCCATGGAAGCCAGCTCCTTGGCGAAAGTCGGATCATTCTTCTCCTCTTCCTTGTGGAAGCGGACGTTCTCCAGCAGGATCGCGTGGCCGGGCTGCACCTCTGCTGCCATTTTCTTGGCGTCCGGGCCGATAACGTCCTTTGCCAGCTTGACCTCCTGGCCGAGCAGCTCGGACAGGCGCTCCGCAACCGGGGCCAGCGAATACTTCATCTTGAACTCGCCCTTCGGACGGCCGAGGTGGGAGCACAGGATCACAGCAGCCTTGTGCTCAAGCAGGTACTGAATGGTCGGCAGCGCAGCCACGATGCGTTTGTCATCCGTGATGCGGCCGGTCTCGTCCTGCGGCACATTGAAGTCGCAGCGCACGATCACCTTTTTGCCGGTTACGTCGATGTCTTCTACATTCTTCTTGTTGTAATCCATATTGACTCTCCTTTGAGCAATAAATTTTATCAAAACGGACGTAAACAGAGGATTTTCCGCCCCAAAGGCGGCCTTTTGGGCAGGTTGACTCCTCAGACAGAATTATACTTGTTTTACTGTTAACAATCAATAGAGTTTTTAAAAAATAACGCAAAAAAATCCTCAGTTTGGCGATTATTTTATTTTCCACAGGTGCAAAAAATAAATTTCTGTATAGTTTTGCCCTAGCTATTGGCCGGCAGGCCTGCTTAAGCCCCGCGGGGCGCGCCATAGTACATGACCGCAAGCGCCCGCGGCCCCGTGTTCGTGATCACGGAAACGCCGATCGGCCAGCGCTCAACCTTCTGAAACCCGGCCTCATACAGCCGCCGCTCAAGGTCTGCGATTTTCGTTTCCTCGACGTCGCCGTACAGCAGGCCGGCCGTCTGCGCCTCCAGCCCCACCGCGCGTTTTTTCACAAAATCCACAAGCGCCGGAATCAGGTTTTTCTCCCCGCGCGCTTTGCCGCAGACCTGCACCGCGCCCGCATAAACATGGCTGATGGGCTTCAGCCCAAGCGCTTCCCCGACAAACGCTGCGCCGCCCGAAATACGCCCGGATTTTTTCAAAAATTTGAGCGTATATACGCCGAGAACCGCCTCGCACCGTGCCAGCCGGGATTTGACCACGCCGAGGATGGCGTCAAAGCTGTCGCCCTGCTCGCGCATGCGCGCAGCATCCAGGATGACCCGGCCGTAAATCATGGTATAGGTTTCCGAATCCACCAGCTCAATATGCATGTCCGCGCCATATTCTTCATAAAACATGTCGCGCGCAATGCAGGCTGACTGAAACCCGCCCGAGCCTTTGGCGTTGATAATCACGCCAAGCACATGCGTATTGCCGGCGTCATGCGCACGGCGGTAAGTCTCCAAAAGCTGCGCGGGCGTGATCTGCGCGGTCGCCGGAATTTCGTCCGATTCTTCAAGCAGCTTCCAGTAACTCTGCGGGGTGATGTCATAGTATTCCCGGAAGGTGCGCCCTTCATGCGTCACCTGCACAGGTACAATTTCGATTTTGTATTTTTCAACGAGAGCCTGCGGGATATCACAGGCCGAGTCGGCGAAAATATGAATTTTCTCCATGCGTCCTCCCTAACGTCGGTTTGTCACAGCGCCGGGCCGAGGTCGGCCGGGAAACGCCCGGCCTGCTCCAAGCCGAGGAAACCGGTCTGGCGCAGCGCTTCAAATACGGTCACAGCGACCGAGTTGGACAGGTTCAAGCTGCGCGCGCCCTCCCGCATCGGGATGCGCAGGCAGCGCTCCGGATTCCGGGCCAGAAGCTCTTCCGGAAGGCCCCGTGTTTCTTTGCCGAACATCAGGTAGCTTCCATCCGCAAATGCGGCTTCCGTATAAGCGCGGGGCGCTTTTGTGCTCAAATAATAATAAGGGCCGTCCGGGTTTTCCGCAAAAAAATGCGCGAGGTTTTCGTAATACCGGATGTCCAGCAGGCGCCAGTAGTCCAGTCCGGCGCGTTTGAGCTGCTTATCGTCAACCGAAAAGCCGAGCGGCTTCACCAGATGCAGCACCGAGCCTGTGGCCGCGCAGGTGCGCGCGATGTTGCCGGTATTTTGCGGGATCTCAGGTTCGACCAGTACAATGTGAAACATGTTTTTCCCTCTGCTTGCCCGTTCCGGAAAACCGCCATTTTTTCCGCGTGCCGGGCTCAAATTAAATTACCTTTTATATCATATGCGAAAAAAGCCCTGTTTTCAAGCAATTCTTTCTGATTTTTCATGAAAAGCTGCAAAAAAAGAGACGGAGAGGTTCTCCGTCCCATAAATTACGCAAAAAATGCCCGTGTTTGATGCACATTTTCCTCAATCGCGGCTTTGAGCGCGTCCACGGATTCGAACGCACGCTCCGGGCGAAGAAATTTATGCAGCTCTACATGGATGAGCTTTCCATACAAATCGCCGTTAAAATCGAGCAGGTGCGGCTCGATGGTCGGCCCGCCGCCGTCCACGAACGTGGGCTTCACGCCAATATTGGTCGCAGCCAGATGGGCCTCCCCGTCCACGATTACACGGGTTGCATACACGCCATAGGGCGGCAGCGCCATTTCCGGCGGCAGCGGCAGGTTCACTGTGGGCACGCCCAGCGTGCGGCCAACCTTACGGCCATGCGCCACCACGCCGGTAATCGTATAGGGATGCCCGAGGAACCGGGCCGCACGTTCCATCTCGCCCTGGGCGATGAGCTGCCGGATGTAGGTGGAGGACACGACAATCCCATCGATCTTGACGTCAGGGATGCAGTCATACCCGATTCCGGCCTTGGCGCATTCCTCCGCCATGCCTTCCGGGGTGCCAAGCCCTTTATAGCCAAACCGGTTGTTATGCCCGGAAATAATATATTTTGCATGGAAGCGGCCGATCAGCAGCTCATGGATAAAGTCGCGCCAGTCCATGGTACGCAAATGCTCGTCAAAGTGTCCGAAAATCACCTCGTCCACACCGCCGAGGCGTTTGATTTCGTCCGCGCGGCCCCCGTGTGCGGTCAGCATGGGCACCGGGATGCCCGACATGGCCGAACTTGGATGCTGATCGAACGTGAATACCGACGAAATACCGCCGATTTCCTTTGCACGCTGTACGGCGCGCTCCATAAGCGCCTGATGGCCGCAGTGAACCCCGTCAAAGTACCCAAGCGCAATGGCGCGCGGCGCATTTTCTTCTATCATCGGGTTCTCCCCCCAATCCATTCCAATTTTGTTCTTGCCTGCCCGCAAAAAATACCTTTTCCGGCTCCGGCTTTTGTCATGCTTTATCGGAAGTTTTTATAGACGAACAGCCCCATGCCGCCCTTATCGAGCGCACGTACCTGCCCAAGCATGCGGAACCTGTCCCCTTCATAGACGCGCACAAGCGTCCCCTCGGTTTCCGGCAGCCCCCGCGCCATGCGTGGAAACACCACCGCGCCCCGCGCCGCGCGTTCGGCGCCCTCCCCGGTGAGGCGCACCGCCGGATGTTCCAAAAACAGGCTGTCTGTCGGGCGCAGCAGCGCGGAAATCCCGCCGTCCTGCATCGCCCGTTCAACCCCGGCAAAGCCCACGGTCTCCGCGAGCGGATACGTACCCGACCGGGTGCGCACCAGGCTGTGCATTACGGCGAGCGTGCCGAGCGCTTCGCCGAAATCGTGCACAATCGTGCGCACATAGGTGCCCTTGCTCACGACCACGCGAAACCGGCCCTTCTGCGCGTCCTCGTCAAAATCCAGCAGCTCAATTTCATGAATGAAGATATCGCGCGGCGCGCGTTCCACCTCTTTGCCCTTGCGGGCAAGGTCGTACAGCTTCCGGCCGTTTACCTTGACCGCCGAGTACATGGGCGGGAGCTGCTGCTGCGCGCCCTGAAAATGCGCAAGCCGCGCCCGCACCGCCGCAAGCGACGCATATTTGCCGGATATCTCGGTTGTTTCGCCGGTAGTATCCTGCGTATCGGTTGCGTAGCCAAGCGTAAAGCCCGCGATATATTCTTTGTCCTGCGCGGCCGCAAAATCGGCCGCCTTGGTCGCCCCGCCGACAAACACCGGCAGCACGCCGGTCGCCATCGGGTCAAGCGTGCCGCCGTGGCCAATCCGGCGGGTGCGCAGGATGCCGCGCAGCTTGGCCACCACGTCATGCGAAGTAAAGCCCTGCGGCTTATTCATCAGCAAAATGCCGTTTAAGTCTTGTTGTTCCATCAAAACACCCACAGGTAAGAGTGGAGAGTGCAGAAGCTTCTCTGCGCGGCCCTTCACGCTTCCCTCTCCCGATAGCCTTCTTCCGCGGCCTGCAAAATGCGCCGCTTCGCTTCGTTTACGTCCACGCCCTCCGGGAAGGACGCGCCGCCCGCGCGCAGATGGCCCCCGCCGCCGCATTTGCGGCAGATAGCCGAGGCGTCGACTTCTTTCGTCGTGCGCACCGAAGCCTTTACCGTGCCGTCCTTGTTTTCGGTCAATGTGATGCCGATCTGCACGCCTTCGATCTGCCTGGTCAGCGACGCGATGGAGTCGAGGTCGTCCATGTCTGCGCCCGTGCGGTCGATATCCGCGCGCCACAGGATGGCGAGCGCCGTCCGATGATCGTGGAAAAACTCCATGGTGTCGAAAATGATGCGTTCCATCTGAAAGCGCGGCCAGCTCTTGACTTCAAACAGCGCGCGGTTGATCTCGCCGCCGTCCACGCCCGCCTCCAGGCAGGCCGCCGCGACACGCAGCGTGTGCGGCACTGTGTTCGAGAACTTAAAGCAGCCGGTGTCGGTCGAGACGGCGGTATAAACGCACTTTGCGATGTCGGGCGTCAGCTCCACGCCCAGCGCCATGAGCACATCGTAGACGACCTCAGCGCAGCCGCCCGCGTCCGGGCGGATGAGGTTCGCCTTGCCGATGCCGGGGTTGGAGCGGTGATGGTCGAGCGCAAGGTCGATGCGCCCCTTGTATTCCCCGGCATTGTCGGAAAACAGGTTGGTGTCCGCGATGTCGGTCGTGACGACAAAGCGCGGCGACCAGCCCTCCGGCGGATAGCACGGCACAATGAGCGGCGCATAGCGGCGGGTAATCTCGGGGTTTTCAAGGATATACGCGGTTTTGCCGAGCTGGTTTAGGCCGCGGCACAGCGCGCCCGCGCAGCCGGCCGTGTCGCCGTCCGGGCGGCGGTGGCTGAGGATCAGGATGTCATCCGCCTCGCGCAGCAGCGCGGCGGCTTCGGACACACTTACATTCATTCCTCGTCCTCCCCGCCCATTTTGCCGGCGCGCTCCAGATCATGGATGACCTTGGAGATGTGCGCGCCGCTTGCCATGGACGAATCCAGATGGAACACCAGCTCGGGCGCATAACGCAGCTGGACCATGTGTCCCACCTCACGGCGCAGCCATCCGGACGCGGATTTGAGGCCCTTCATGACCTCCCTGGCCTGCTCCGGAGTGCCCAGAACAGAGATGAATACCTTTGCATACCGCAAATCACCGGTCACTTCGCAGTGGGTGACCGACACGAGGCCGTTCTTCACGCGCGGGTCTTTGACCGAACGGATGGCCTCCGCGAGCGCCTTCATGACTTCCTCAGAAATGCGGTCGATACGGTTCGATGCCATAGTGGTTACCTCCTCACTTGGGGGAAAATGAAACAGGACGGGCGAAGGGCCCGCCCTGTGGGTTGGTTATTCGATGGCCTGACCAGGCAGGGATGTGCGAGACGAGGAAAGGCAGGGCCGCGTACTCATAGTACCGGGCGCAGCCTTTGACGCCGTATCGCGGATCCCCGCGCCGGTCAGCGCGGGATTTCTTCCATCACGAAGGCCTCAAATACGTCGCCTTCCTTGATATCGTTGAAGTTTTCGAAGCCGCAGCCGCACTCATAGCCGGACGCCACTTCCTTGACGTCGTCCTTGAAGCGCTTTAAGGACGACAGAACGCCCTCGTGGATGACGATGCCGTCGCGGACAATACGAACCTGCGCATTGCGCTGGATCTTACCATCCTGCACATAGCAGCCTGCAATGGTGCCGACGCCGGAGACGCGGAAGGTGGTGCGCACTTCGGCGTGGCCAAGGATGGCCTCGCGGAACTTGGGCGCGAGCATGCCCTTCATAGCCTGCTCCATCTCCTCGATGCAGTCGTAGATGATGCGGTACATCCGCATATCCACGCCCTGCTGAGCCGCCGACTCGGTTGCCGTGCGGTCGGGACGGACATTAAAGCCAACGATGATGGCGCCCGACGCGGCGGCCAGCATGACGTCGCTGTCGTTGATGGCGCCGACTGCGCCGTGGATGACCTTAACGCGCACTTCGTCGTTGCTGAGCTTCTCAAGCGAGGAACGGACGGCCTCGACCGAGCCCTGTACGTCGGCCTTGACGATGATATTCAGTTCCTTCATCTCGCCCTCCTGGATGGAGGCGAACAGGTTGTCGAGCGTCACCTTGTGGAACTGCTTGTTGCGCTCTTCCTTCTCCTTTTCCTTACGCTGCTCAACGAGCTGGCGCGCCATCTTCTCGTCCTCAACCGCGTAGAAGATATCGCCCGCGCCCGGCACTTCGGCCAGGCCGATAATCTCAACCGGAACCGACGGACCGGCGGACTTGATCTTGCGGCCATCGTCGTCGGTCATGGCGCGCACACGGCCAACCGCCGTGCCCGCGATGACTGCATCGCCCGCGTGCAGGGTGCCGTTCTGCACCAGCACGGTGGCAACCGGGCCGCGGCCCTTGTCGAGCTTGGCCTCGATGACCGTGCCCTTTGCCTGGCGGTTCGGGTTTGCCTTAAGGTCAGCGACCTCTGCGGTCAGCAGCACCATCTCGAGCAGATTCTCGATGCCCTGGCCGAATTTCGCGGAAATATTGCAGACAATGGTGTCGCCGCCCCATTCCTCGGGCACCAGCTCATATTCGGTGAGCTGCTGGAGCACGCGGTCAGGGTTTGCGCCTTCCTTATCGATCTTGTTAACCGCCACGATGATCGGCACCTTGGCCGCCTTGGCATGGTTGATCGCCTCAATGGTCTGGGGCATGATGCCGTCGTCGGCGGCCACAACCAGGATCGCGATGTCTGTCACCTGTGCGCCGCGGGCGCGCATGGACGTAAACGCCGCATGGCCCGGGGTATCGAGGAAGGTGATCGGCTTGCCGCCGACTTTGACGCGGTACGCGCCAATGTGCTGGGTGATGCCGCCGGCCTCGCCCTCGGTGACCTTGGTTTTGCGGATGGCGTCGAGGAGCGAGGTCTTGCCGTGGTCAACATGGCCCATAACGACCACAACCGGGTCGCGGGGTACGAGGTTCTCTTCCTTGTCCTCGGACTCGTCAAAGAGCTTCTCCTCGATGGTGACATGGACCTCGCGCTCGACCTTGGCGCCCATTTCCTCCGCGACAAGCGCCGCGGTGTCAAAGTCGATGGTCTGGGAAATCGAAGCCATGACGCCCAGCTTCATAAGTTCCTTGATGACGTCGGCCGCGGTGCGCTTCATGCGCTGCGCAAACTCGCCGACATTGATTTCGTCCGGGATGGAGACCTTGAGCTGCACCTTCTTTGCCATCATCTGCTGGCGGGCAAGGCGCTTCATCTTCTCCTGTTCCTCCTGGCGGCGCTTGGAGCCATACTGCTGGCGGGCGCGCTGGTCGGCCTTTTTGGTCAGCTTCTGCTTCTTCGCACCCGTGGACTGCATGCGCTCGGCCTTGGCGTCGACCAGCTTGTCGATGCGCTCGTCATACTTGGCAAGGTTTACGTCGCCGCCGCCGCGGGTATCGATGCGGTGCACCTGCTTGACCTTGGACGGGCGCTGCTCTTCCTTGTGGCCTTCCGGCTTGTGCCCCTTGTGCTGCGGGGCCTGGGCCGCGTCCTTCTTTCCATCGTTTTTCGGCTTCTGCTGCCGGGCGGCGGGCTGTCCGAGCGCTGCCTCCAGATCGGCCACTTGATTATTCTGCGTAAAATACTCGAAAACGATACTCAGTTCCCGGTCGTCCAGAACCTGCATGTGGTTCTTCGGGGTCTTGGAATATTTGGTCAGGATGTCGGTCACTTCCTTGGTGGATTTGCCGAAATCCTTGGCTACCTCATGGACTCTATACTTATTTTCAATCGCCATTGGCGCTCACCTCCTGATCGATTTTCCGCGCGCAGGGGCACGCGGGCCTGTCGGCCGAACGTGCTGCGCACGTGCATGGATCTTACAGATCCTTCTTTTTCTTCTTGCCCTTCCGGGCGTCTATGCGCGCCTTTTTGTCCGCTACGCGCTCCGCGGCCCTCTGGTTGGCCGCGCCGGTATACACCAGCTTCCCGGCAATGGCGTTTGCCATGCCGATGTCGTTGATGGCGCACACGGTGCATTCCCGCTTGATGCCGATCGCATCGCCGAGGGCCGCCTTATCCCACGGGAGCGTCAGGATGGGCACGCGGATATCATGGCGCTCCACCTTGCGGCGGGTGGCGTCCCCGGCGTCGGACGCCAAAAAGATCACGCGGCACTTGCCGGATGCGACCATGTCGCGCACCTGCTCTTCGCCAAACGCCAGCTTGCCCGCCTTGCGGGAAATGCCGAGCAGCCCCAGAATTGCGTCAACCGCCATGGGTCTCCTCCTCCATCCGCGCTTCCAGCGCCTCGTAGACTTCCTCGGGCACGCTCACCGAAAATGCCCGTTCAATGGCGCGCGACTTGCGCGCTTTTTTGAGGCAATCCGGGTTCGGGCACAGATACGCGCCGCGTCCGGGCGCCTTGCCCTTGAAGTCGAGCGAAAGCCCCCCCTCCGGCGAGCGCACCACGCGGATCAGCTCGCGCTTGGGGAACATGGTGCGGCAGCCCAGACACTGCCGCATGGGGATTTTTCTCTGCTGCATGGTTCCACCCCTCTCCGGCGGGTTATTCCGCCTGCTCCGACGCCGCTTCCACAGTTTCCGGCGCAGCCGGCTCGGCCTGCGAAGCCGGCGCAATATCGATTTTGCAGCCGGTCAGCTTGGCGGCCAGGCGGGCGTTCTGGCCCTCCTTGCCGATGGCAAGACTGAGCTGGTCGTCCGGCACGATGACGCGGCAGCTCTTGCCGTCCGCCTGCATGGACGCCGTGATGACGTCCGCGGGCGCAAGCGCCGCGGAAACAAACTGCGCCATATCGTCCGACCATTTGATAATGTCGATTTTTTCGCCGCCCAGCTCGTCGACAATGTTGCCGACGCGCGCGCCGCGGGTGCCGACGCATGCGCCGATCGGGTCGACGTTTTCGTCGCCCGACCAGACCGCGATCTTGGTGCGGTTGCCCGCCTCGCGGGCAATCGACTTCACTTCGACCACGCCGTCGTGGATTTCCGGCACTTCCAGTTCAAACAGGCGCTTAACAAGGCCCGGATGGGTGCGGGAGATCATGACCTGCGGGCCGCGGGTCCCCTTGCGCACCTCGATCACATACACCTTGACACGTTCGCCCTCCTTGAGCTGCTCGCCGCGCACCTGCTCGGACGCGGTCAAGACAGCCTCGGTCTTTTCGCCCTGCGAGATCATCTCGAGGATGACGTTGCCGGTGCGCGGGTCGATGCGGGATACGGTTGCGTTCAGGATTTCGTGCGCCTTGGACTCAAACTCGGAGAGCACCATGCCGTGCTCGGCCTCGCGGATGCCCTGGATGATGACCTGCTTGGCCGACTGGGCCGCGATGCGGCCAAAGGACTTGGTCGGGATATCGATGTCAATCACGTCGCCAAGCATGGCGTTCGGCTTGTATTCGCGCGCTTCCTCCACCGAAAGCTCCTCGTACGGCTCGTAAACGTCGTCTACGACCGTCTTGCGGACGTACAGGCGGTAGCTCTTGCCCTTGCGGTCAAAATCCACATAAACATTATCGGTCATGCCGTCGTTCATTTTCTTATACGCTGCGATCAGCGCCTGGCCGACGCGCTCAAGCATGTAGTCCACCGAAATGCCCTTTTCTTTTTCGAGCTGCTCGAGGGCAGCAAAAAACTCTGCGTTCATCTTGTCTCAATCACTCCTCTTAAAACTGTACGGTCAGCCGCACGGCTGCGATGTCCTGGGGCTCATACACGCGGCGCGCGCCGTCCACCTCAAGGGTGACGCAGCCGCCGTCATAAGCGGCCAGCTTCCCTTCGAGGATCTTAGCGCCGTCCACCGGCTTATAGAACTTCACCTCGACCGGGGCGCCGAGGAACTTCTCAAAATGCTGCGGCTTTTTCAGCCTGCGCTCCAGCCCGGCCGAGGACACGCACAGGGTATAGGCGGGCAGGGAATCAAACTCCTTTGCGTCGAGCAGCGGGTCGAGCGCGCGAGAGACAGCCTCGCAGTGGTCGATGTCCACGCCCCCGTCGCGGTCAATGGTGACGGTCAACATATACTGTCCGCCCTCTTTTTCAAATTCCACGTCCCAGAGCGAAACGCCGGCTGTTTCACAGAGCGGCTCCGCCAGCTCGGAAACCCGTTTTACAACTTCCTTGGCCTGCATAGCATCCTCCATCCGGTCAATAAGAAAGAGTGGGTCGCCCCACTCTCAAACATTCCATACTAACTTACATAAAGCAGTATACCACCTTTTGCGCCGCCTTGCAAGGAAAACGCAAAATTTTTTCCGTTTTTGCGCTTCTCACGGGACTTCGCGGCGAATCCGGCCGCTCTTTCGTCAATTTCCACAGTTTCCCGCCGTATTTCTCATCGCTTTTACCGGTTTTCGAAATTCCTTTTGCATTGCGCGGCAAAAAGGCGTACATTTATAATATGTATATCCACCTCCCGGCAATTCCATCTTATCGGAGCCTGACCATGAATATTTCCCTTCCGCCTTCAGGGCATTTTCGCCGCCAGCTTTGCTTCCTGCGTGCCAGCCTTGTGTTTTTCATCGCTTGGGCGCTGCTGGAGCCGGCATTTTCTGAATATCCGCACCTGACCCTTCTGCTCGCGGGCGGCTTTGGGCTGGCGTTCCTGTTCCCGCGCCGCCTTTCCGGCCGGGCGGAAATCTGGACGCCGCGCCTTGGCTGGGCGCTTGGGCCGCCGTGGGCGCTGCTCGTGGTTGAGCTTCTGAACAACACCGACCCGTTTGAAGCGCTGACCGTTATGCAATGCATCCTCAACCTCATCTGGTACTACCTGTTTTTCGCGCTTCTGGCCCTGCTGTTCGGGCGCATCCGCCGCGCGGCGGCGCTCGGCATGCTGCTCTGCTTTGCGGCCGGCCTTGCAAACCACTATGTCCTCACCTTCCGCGGGCGCATCATCTTCCCGATCGACCTTGTCGCATGGCGCACCGCGCTCAACGTCGCGGACGGCTTCGACTACACCCCGGACGAAACCATCGTGCGTGCGGCATTGTTCACGCTCGCCTATCTGCTGCTGCTCTACCGTCTCATGCCGCAGCGGCACGCCCGCCGGCCGCGCCGCCGCATTCTTTGGGCCGGCGCGGCGGTTTCCGCGGCCTACTGCGTGCTTTTTTTCGGAACGCCTATGCTGACTTTCCTCGGCATCTACGCCCAGCAATGGAAAACGCAGGCGAACGGCTTTGTGCTGAACTTCACCGCCGCCCTGCGCTACAGCATTGTCACCAAGCCGGAGGGCTATTCGCCCGAAGCAGTGCAGGAGATCATCGCCACGGTACCCAAAGCGGAAGCGCCGTCCGGACAGCAGCCCGTGCACATCCTTGCGATTATGAACGAGTCGTTTGCCGACCTCGCAGACTATGCAAACCTGGAGCTGACCGAAGACCCGGCCCCTTTCCTGCACAGCATGCAGGAAAACACCATCCGGGGAACCATGTATTCGCCGGTTACGGGCGGCGGCACGGCGAACGTCGAATTTGAGTTCCTGACCGGCAACCCGCTGGCCTTCCTGCCTTCGTCCACGGTCGCCTACCAGCTCTATCTCGCAGACGGCACGCCGTCACTGGTCTCTCAGGTAAAGGCGCTCGGCTTTTCGTCCGTTGCTTTCCATCCCTATCGTTCGTCGGGCTGGAACCGCACCTCGGTCTACCGGTGGATGGGCTTTGACGGACAGCTTTATGAAGAGGACGTCCAGAACCCGGGCTATGTCCGCGGTTTTATCTCCGACCAGTCGGATTACGAAACGCTCTATGAACTGACCGACGCCGCGGGCAGCAATCCGCTGTTCGTCTTTAATGTGACCATCCAAAACCACAGCGGCTATCAGCTGCCATGGACCGGCCTCGAACGCACCTCGGAGCTGGACGGTGAACTGGAGGACGATTATCCGTCCGCCGACCAGTTTTTCTCCCTCATGCGCGCCTCGGACGACGCGCTGCGCAATCTGATTTCGCACTATTCGCAGACCGGCGTCCCGACCATGATCATCTTCTTCGGCGATCATCAGCCGCCGCTCGGCAATGATTTCTATGAAGCGCTTGCCGGGAAGCCCCTTGACGACCGCACCACCGAGGAGGTCTTTCAGCAGTACGGCACCCCGTTTTTCATCTGGGCCAATTACGACATCCCGGAAGCCGAAGACGTGGTAACCACCTCATGGGGGCTGCATCTGCTCGCCGCCGAGGCGGCGGGCCTGCCGCTCACCGGCTACCAGCGCTTCCTGCGCGAAGTAAACGCCAGCGTGCCGGTGATCACGCCTGTGGGCTATATCACAGCCGACGGCCGCTATTCTTCGGAAAACGGCGAAGCCCTCACGCCAGACGAGCGCGCGCTTGTGCAGCAGTACCGCCTGCTCGCTTATAACAACCTGTTCGGGAAAGAAGAACGGGTGGACAGCTTCTTCTTTCCTTCCGAATGACAAAAACGGAGCCGATCCGGCTCCGTTTTCATTTTCCTATGATTTCTCTGCGTGATCGGTCAATCCAAGAATCTCAAGCAGCTCTTCCCGAAGCTCATCTGCGTTGTAAATGCCGCGCTTCTGAGCGCCGTAAGTTCTTGTGCTATAATTGATATTGCCTAAAACAATGTTTTTTGATTCTTCCCCATCTTGAATATATATCTCAAGTTCCATATTAGACAAGCTGTAACCTTGTTCAAAAAACAGCGTTCGATATTCCCGATACCTGCTTAAGCATTCTAAAATTTTTAGTTTTGCTTCCTCCGGTATTTCGATTGTATTATATTCCGGTTCACCTGTTTCAAAATTCGGATTGTACCGAACAAAGTAAACAAGCCCATCGTCAACATGCTTGAGAATCGAAACCGGGAAAAAGAAGTAACCAATTAAAATGATAATTGGTATCCATTTTTTCATCACTGACACCTTTGAAATGCAATCAACAATATAGAGAATTTCTACATTGTTAATCTTAATTGCTAGAGTATTCCCGAAAAACTAAGCTTATTTCCCAAAAAAGTCGTGTATAAATATGGGTCAGTATAAAAATTGTCCCCGGAATATTTTACCGCCGTATCTCCAGGTTTTTTATAATTTGGAGAGAAAAATTCTTTATTCACCGTGAATACATCCGCGTCTTGCTCTCCATTATAAAACACATAAACTGCTGCTGTGTCAATCCATACCTTATGAGATACACATCCCGGTTGATAACCGCCTAAATTTGTATTATAAACATAGGTGGCTTTTTGTAACCTATCATAAACAAGATCTATACGGAATTCATCCTTGGTGTTGCCAGTATGTAATTCTCCAAAAAGAGCAGTTGCAACATCATAAGCTGTTGCAAATTTACCAAAAATCTTGACAATATCGCTGATATTCTCAGTTTTAGAGATAATAAAATCGCCTACTTGTTTCGCAATATTCCAAGTATTGGAGCCTTTGTAGCTTAGGGGCCCCATATGTAAGTCTCGAAAATCTGTAGTATAATCCTTCAATGTATAAGATTTACCATTATACGTATGCGAATAGGAACCAGACTCTGTAACTGACGAATAGATACTAATCTCTAAATCATCGTTTCCGATAGCCGCTTGTGCATCCATCACCGATTTGATTTCTTCTTGAACAAGCACTGGAATGTCATATGTGTCAAAAAGAACCGTGTTATTAGAGAATGCCGTTGTATCAATATCAACTTTTTCATTCAGCATAAAGTTCCCATTACCATTACGAACTAAATACTGATTTCCCTCATAATGATAGATTTCGGAATCCTGTGTTGCTGTCGCAGTGATGTACGCATCATCACTCATCTGCGCTGTCAAAGAATCCTCAACCAAAGCGTACTCTCCATGTCCAATATTCCGTAGCGTGATGATTTCCTCATGCGTTACAGGTTCGGACGCTGCAAAAGCAGGAACAGAAAGCCCCATAACCATTGACAAGCAGAGTAACAAACTTACTGTCTTTTTCATAACATCTTTCTCCTTTCTAAGCCATATAACTCCTTTTTACCAACCGCACTCTGTAAAAATATCCCAAAATATAGAACACTTTTACTCTTATCTATATAATATGTGATTACATCCAAAAAGTCAATATATTTTATCGTATTTTTATGTATATTAAATAAATTTTATAATAATAAAAAGAGCTTACCCGGAGAAGCACTCCTCCGGATAAGCTCTTTATCATTTCTGCTCGAACCGTTCAATCGTTAGACGATTAAACAAGCTCAATGATTGCCATCTCCGCGCAGTCGCCGCGGCGGGGGCCGGTCTTGATGATGCGGGTGTAGCCGCCGTTACGCTCTGCGTACTTGGGCGCGGTCTCGGAGAACAGCTTTGCAACAACAGCTTCCTTGGTGATGAAAGCCATGGCCTGGCGGCGGGTTGCGAGGGTGTTCTTCTTGCCCAGGGTGATCATCTTTTCGCACATCGGAGCAACTTCCTTTGCGCGTGCCAGAGTGGTCTCGATGCGGCCGTTCTCCAGCAGGTAGGTTACCATCGCGCGGAGCATCGCGCGGCGGTGGTCGCTCGTTCTGCCGAGCTTACGATTGCTTGCCATAGTCGTGTACCTCCTAAATAAGGTCAAAATAGGATCACCGGCGGCGCGGCAAACGCCGCCGTGATAGTGCTTCATTCCATCAGGCACGCCCCCATTCCCGGTATGGCGGCCCGGCTGGGGAAGTTCGTGGGACGGCGCCCTCTTACTCCTCAGACTTTGAAAGGCTGAGACCCATGGCCTCAAGCTTTCCGATAACCTCTTCCAGGGACTTGCGGCCCAGGTTACGAACCTTCATCATATCCTCTTCGGAGGTGTTGATGAGGTCTTCCACCGTGTTGATGCCCGCGCGCTTGAGGCAGTTGAAGGAACGGACGGAGAAGTCAAGCTCTTCAATCGTCATTTCCAGAACCTTATCGTGCTGCGCCTCGGCTTTCTCTACCACCGTGGACTTCGAGCCGATCTCCTCGGAAAGGTCAACAAACAGATCGAGATGGTCGCGCAGAACCTTCGCGCCCAGAGAAACCGCGTCCTTGGCAGCAATGGTGCGGTCGGTCCAAACCTCCAGAGTCAGCTTATCGTAGTCGGTCATGTTGCCGACACGGGTGTTCTCTACCGTATAGTTCACCTTGTACACCGGGGTGTAGATCGAGTCCACCGGGATCACGCCAATGGAAGTTTGATACTGCTTATTGCGCTCAGCCGGAACATAACCACGGCCGGAGGACAGCGTGATCTCCATGGACAGACGCGCATCGCTCATCAGGGTCGCAATGTGCATATCGGGGTTGAGGATCTCTACCTCACCGTCTGAATGGATATCGCCTGCCTTGACCTCGCTCTCGCCGGCGGCCTCGATAAAGACCGTCTTGGGGCCGTCACAGTGCAGCCTCGCGATAATGCCCTTGACATTCAGGACGATCTCGGTGACATCTTCCTTTACGCCCGGGATGGTGGAAAACTCATGCTGTACGCCGGCAATCTTAATCGAGCTTGCGGCAGTACCCGGCAGGGAGGACAGCAGGATGCGGCGCAGGGAGTTGCCAAGGGTCGTGCCATAGCCTCTTTCGAGGGGCTCGACGACAAACTTACCGTAGGAACCGTCCTCAGCGAGTTCCTCACAGTCGATGCGCGGCTTTTCGATTTCGATCATATATGATACCCTCCTTTACGTTCGGCCAATAAACTTGCATAGATGGATGGAGTGCCGCGGGAAATCCACGCAGCGTGGAAAGCAATGTGCAAACCGCTGCCCGGATTTTCCTGCTTCGCCCGGAAATCCATAAACGAGGGTTTGGCTTATTTGGAGTACAACTCGACGATCAGGTGCTCGGCTACCTCATAGTCGATATCGTCGCGTGCCGGCATGGCAATGATCTTGCCCTCAAAGGACTCAGCGGCCTTGTCGATCCACTTCGGCATCGGCTTCTTGCCCTGCTCCTCAATGAGGGACTTGAACTTGGTCGTGGTGCGGGACTTCTCGGAAACCGCGATCACGTCGCCCAGGCGGACCTGATAGGACGGAATGTTGACGCGCTTGCCGTTTACGGTGAAGTGGCCGTGGTTGACCAGCTGACGCGCCTCGCGGCGGGTGTTTGCGAAGCCCATGCGGAATACAACGCTGTCCAGACGGCGCTCGAGCTCCTGCAAAAGGATTTCACCGGTAACGCCCTGCTTGCGCTCCGCCTTCTCGTAGTAAGCATGGAACTGCTTCTCGAGTACGCCATAGATAAACTTGACCTTCTGCTTTTCCGCCAGCTGCATGCCGTACTCGGACTGCTTGCGGCGGGACTGCTTCGGGTTGCGCTTGGTCTCCTTGGAGTAACCAAGGACAGCCGGGGAAAGGCCCAGGGTCTTGCAACGCTTCAGAATGGGCTGCATATTCTTTGCCATAGTATTTGGTTCCTCCTTAAATTAGACTCTTCTTCTCTTGGGCGGGCGGCAGCCGTTGTGCGGAATCGGGGTAACGTCCTTGATCATGGTTACCTCAAGGCCGGTAGCCTGCAGTGCGCGGATGGCGGCCTCACGTCCGGAGCCAGGGCCCTTGACGTAAACTTCAACGGTCTTGAGGCCGTGCTCCATCGCAGCCTTGGCAGCGGTCTCCGCCGCGGTCTGTGCTGCAAACGGGGTGGACTTACGGGAACCACGGAAGCCCATCTCGCCAGCGGAAGCCCACGAGAGTGCGTTACCATTCAGGTCGGTGATGGTAACGATGGTGTTGTTGAAGGAGGAGCGGATATGCGCTGCGCCCTTTTCAATGTTCTTGCGCTCACGACGCTTGGTGCGAACCTGTGCGCCCTTTTTCTGTACCTTAGCCATTTAAATCGCTCCCTCCTTACTTCTTCTTGTTCGCAATGGTCTTCTTCGGGCCCTTGCGGGTACGTGCGTTGGTCTTGGTGCGCTGACCGCGAACCGGCAGGCCGCGGCGATGGCGCAGGCCGCGGTAGCAGCCAATTTCAACCAGACGCTTAATATTCAGACCGATCTCACGGCGCAGGTCGCCCTCTACCGTGTAGTCACGCTCGATGACCTCACGCAGCTTGGCGGCCTCGTCTTCAGTCAGGTCCTTCACGCGGGTATCCGGATTGATACCAGTCTTTGCAAGAATGTCATTCGACAGCTTCCGGCCGATGCCGTAGATATAGGTCAGGCCGATCTCTACGCGCTTTTCACGGGGAAGGTCAACACCGGCAATACGTGCCATAGTTATAAATACCTCCAAGTATTATCCCTGAGGCGTGTTTGCGAAACCAGTATAGAGGCCGCCTCCGCCCCTGCAGCGCCGCGGGGAGCGCCCCGCGTGCTTGTCGGTTTCGTTCGTACAAAAGAAAATCAGCAACACTGATTTTTTCAACATTTACCCGGATTTCAAATTGATTTTTCCGCGGCTCTGCCGGGGAAAAATACCTCGCCCCCGCGCCGATGCGGCGCGGATTCCGGGGGTATCGAAAAAAGTTTCTTCGGGAACTTTTTTCGTATCCAGGGGGACTGGGTTCCCCTGGAAGGCCGAAGGCCTATTAGCCCTGCTTCTGCTTGTGCTTCGGGTTCTGGCAGATGACCATTACGCGGCCCTTGCGGCGAATGATCTTGCACTTCTCGCAGATCGGCTTTACAGACGGTCTTACCTTCATTGCGTTTTACCTCCATCATTTTTATGGTGGGATGGGACGCGGGTCTGAAACCGCGCCCGCTGGCGCTTCGGTCACAAAACGCCTCCGCCCGCTTTGGTTACTTGGAGCGCCAAGTAATACGACCGCGGGTCAGGTCGTAGGGCGACATCTGAACGGTGACCTTGTCGCCGGGGAGAATGCGGATAAAGTTCATGCGGAGCTTGCCGGAAATATGGGCCAGGATCTGGTGGCCGCCCGGGATCTCTACCTTAAACGTGGCGTTTGGCAGCGCCTCTATGACGGTACCTTCCAGCTCAATGACGTCATCTTTTGCCATAAAGTAATCTTACCTTCCTCGGTCAATTTGAATCGGGAAAAACTCCCTTAGTCAACGTCTCCCGCCCAGAGGGCAAGAGCCTTACGGATTTCGCTATTGCTCAGGCGGCCGTTTACAAACATGCGCTCACGTGTCCATGCGTCGCACGGGCCCTGATGCGCAGTATGCTTGCGCTTTTTGCGTTTTGGGGCTTCCGCCCGCCGCCCTTTGCCGTTTGCCAGCCAGAGATAATCTCCGTCCTCGCGGACGACAACCATCAGCTGGCCTTTGTCCCGGCCGGACAGCGACAGCACAATATCGGAAACATGGGACTCCACTGTTAAAGTACCTCTCCGTCGATATTCGTGAGGATCTCAGGGTCACCGTCTGTTATGACGACGGTGTTTTCATAGTGTGCCGAGAGCTTACCGTCCTTTGTCTTGACGGTCCAGCCGTCGGGCAGAACGCGCACCCCGTACACACCCACGTTGACCATTGGCTCAATTGCGAGGGTCATACCCGGCTGCAAACGGATGCCGTGTCCCGGCCGGCCGAAGTTCGGCACCTCCGGGCTTTCGTGCAGCTGTGCGCCGACGCCGTGGCCGACAAAATCACGCACGACCGAAAATCCCTGTGCCTCGACATACGCCTGCACAGCGCTCGAAATATCGGAAATGCGGTTGCCCACACGGGCAAATTTGATACCCTCATAGAAACTCTGTCGGGTTACCTCAATCAGCTTCACGGCCTCCTCGCTTACCTTCCCGCAGGGGACGGTGCAGGCGCAGTCGCCGTGAAAGCCATGGATGTACGCACCAACGTCCACCTTTACAATGTCGCCCTCATGGATGACCCGCTTTTTGGACGGGATGCCGTGAATGACTTCATCGTTGATCGATACACAGGCGCTCGCCGGAAAGCCGCCGTAGCCGAGAAAGGAGGGCTTTGCCCCTGCGTCCTCGATCGTCTTGCGGACAGCCCGGTCGATGTCGTCCGTAGTAACCCCCGGAGCGACCGCGTCCGCCGCCGCCTTGCGCGCAAGCGCGGTAATGCGGCAGGCCACGCGCATCAGCTCCAGTTCTTTGGCTGTTTTAATGTTGATCATCGCATCAAAGGCCCAGCGCCTCGACGGCAAACTGCTCGGTCTGATGGATCCCCTGCGTGCCGTCGATGCTCTTGACCTTGCCCTGCTTGCCGTAATACTCCTTGAGGGGCTCGGTCTGCTCGTGGTAGGTCGCCAGACGGTGCTGCACAACGTCCGGCTTGTCATCCTTACGGATGTGCAGCCTGTCGCCACAGTTGTCGCAGGTGTTTTCGACCTTCGGCGGGTTTGCCTTGATGTGATAAGTGGCGCCGCACTTCAGGCAGACGCGGCGGCCGGTCATGCGGCCCTCGATGACCTCGTCCGGTACCTCGAGGGACAGGGCGCAGTCGATCCGGGCGATCTGGTCCAGCGCCTCGGCCTGGGGGATGGTGCGCGGGAAACCGTCCAGGATGAAACCGTTCTTGCAGTCATCCTGCGCGATGCGATCCTTCAGCAGGTCGATGACCAGCTGATCCGGGACAAGCTGCCCAGCGTCCATATACTGCTTGGCTTTCTGTCCAAGCGCGGTGTTATTTGCAATGGCCTCGCGGAGAATGTTGCCGGTGGACACGGACGGCACCCCCATCTTTTCGATGAGGAATGCCGCCAGAGTGCCCTTACCGGCGCCCGGAGCGCCGAGTAAGATTAAATTCACTGAAAATGCCTCCAGTAAAAATGAAGCGAATCAGGTTTCCCTTATTCGAGGAAGCCCTTATGGTGACGCATCATCAGCTGCGCCTCGATCTGCTTGACGGTTTCAAGCGCAACGCCGACAACGATGATAACCGAAGTACCGCCAACCGCTACATTGCTCAGGCTGTTCGAGAACGCGCCGACAATCAGCGGAAGCAGTGCGACGACGCCGAGGAACAGCGCGCCGACAAACACAACCTTGGCCAGAGCCTTGGTGATGAAGTCCGCGGTGGGCTTGCCGGGACGGAAGCCCGGGATAAAGCCGCCGTTCTTTTTCAGATTATTGGCAATTTCGATCGGATTAAACTGGATCGATGCATAAAAATACGAAAAAGCAATAATCAGAATCGCGTAAAGCACGATATAAAACGGATTATTCTGCGAAAACAGGCTCTTGACTACGCTGCCGATGCTGCCTGCCTGCGGGGTATAGAACATAAACACCGTGGACGGCAGGGACAGGATCGAGGAAGCAAAGATGATCGGCATAACGCCGGTCGCATTGACCTTGATCGGCAGGAAGGTAGACTGGCCGCCGTACATCTTACGGCCAACCACACGCTTGGCATACTGGATCGGGATGCGGCGCTCTGCATTCGACATATAGACGATGAAGACCACCAGAGCCAGGCCGATGATGACCATCAGCGCTGCAAGAATGGCATTCTTCGCGCCGCCCTTAACCAGGTTCAGCAGGCTGTTCGCCAGCGCGGGACCGCGGGAGATGATGCCCGCAAACAGGATGATCGAGATACCATTGCCAACGCCGTTCTGGGTAATATGCTCGCCCAGCCACATGATCAGCGCAGTACCTGCGGTGAACGTCAGGACGATGACGATGCCCGCCCAAACGCCGGTCTCGGTCAGCAGGCTCTGGCCGCTGAAGCCGTTGCGCAGCATGACATAGTAGGAAAAGCCCTGAACCAGACCCAGGACAACCGCCAGGTAGCGGGTCCAGGATGCGATCTTCTTACGGCCTTCCTCGCCGCCGTCCTTGACCATGTTTTCCAGGGCCGGGATGGCGACCGTCAGCAGCTGCAGGATGATCGACGCGTTGATATAGGGCGTGATCGACATTGCGAACAGCGTTGCATTCGCAAGCCCGCCGCCGGTAAAGACATTGATATAGCTGAGCATGCCGCCAGCCTCGTCCAGAGTCTGGAAGTATTCCCTCAGCAGTTCCGTGTTGATAAACGGCACCGGAATCGAAGCGCCAAGACGGAAAATAAACAGGATAAACAGCGTATAAAGCAGTTTCTTACGCAGTTCCGGGTTCCGCCATGCGTTCTTCAGTGTCTCGAACACCTCAGATCACCTCGGCCTTTCCGCCTGCCTTTTCGATCTTTTCCTTAGCGGAAGCCGAGAAAGCCGCTGCCTTTACAGTCAGTTTCTTGGTGATTTCGCCGTTACCGAGGATCTTGACGCCGTCAAGAGCCTTGGAAATGACGCCGGCCTCGAGCAGAAGCTCGGTGGTAACCTCGGTGCCGTCCTCAAAGCGGTTGAGGACCTCTACATTCACCGGAGCGTAGGTGGTGCCGAAGATGTTGTGGAAGCCACGCTTCGGCAGGCGGCGTGCCAGAGGCATCTGGCCGCCCTCAAAGCCCGGGCGGACGCCGCCGCCGGAACGGGCCCACTGGCCCTTATGGCCGCGGCCAGCGGTCTTGCCGTTGCCGGAGCCTGCGCCGCGGCCCTTACGGTATGCCGGACGGGTTGCGCCCACGGAGGGCTGTAAATCCTGAAGCTTCATGGTTTACACCTCCTCTACGATTTCAAGCAGATAACCGATCTGAGCCAGCTTGCCGCGGGTGCAGGCGTTGTCCGGCTGAACGGTTACGTCATTGATTTTCTTCAGACCCAGAGCGTGCGCGGTCGCGATATGCTTCTGCAGACGGCCGGCCAAGCTCTTCTTCAGGGTAATCTTGATGTTTGCCATTGTATATTACCCTCCTATTACAGTTCTTCAACAGCCTTGCCACGAACCGCAGCTACCTGGGCTGCGTCGCGCAGGCTCTTCATGCCCTCGATCGTTGCGGTAACAACGTTCTGCGGGTTGTTGGAGCGCAGGCACTTGGTACGGATGTCCTTGATGCCGGCAGCCTCTACAACCGCACGGACTGCGCCGCCGGCAATTACGCCGGTACCGGGAGCAGCAGGCTTCATCAGGACGCGGCCAGCGCCGAACTCGCCAAGAATTTCATAGGGAAGGGTCCCTTCGATCAGGGGCACCTTCACCATGTTCTTGCGAGCGTGTTCCGTAGCCTTGCGCAGGGCTTCAGGGACTTCCTGAGCCTTGCCGAGGCCGAATCCTACGTTCCCGTTACCGTCGCCAACGACCATCAGGGCGCTGAAGCTGAAGCGACGACCGCCTTTCACGACTTTGGCAACCCGGTTCAGGGAGACGATCTTCTCGATGAAACCCAGTTCATTCTGTTCCATGACAGTGCTATCCTCTCCGGGTTAGAACTCGAGGCCGCCTTCGCGGGCGCCATCGGCCACGGCCTTGATCTTGCCGTGGTAGAGATATCCGTTACGGTCGAAGACCACCTTTTCGATGCTCTTCTCCTTGGCCAGACGGGCAATTTCCTTACCCACCGCTTCAGCGCCGGCCTTGTTGCAGCCGACCTTTTCCCCGCCCTTGGAGAGCGCCAAGGTGGAGGTAGCGGCAAGCGTGGCGCCGGTGAGGTCGTCCACGACCTGCGCATACATATGCAGGTTGGAGCGGAAGATCACCAGGCGAGGCCGTTCGGCCGTA
>URFQ01000025.1 GCA_900547195.1 uncultured Butyricicoccus sp. | reverse complement strand
TTTTTCATCCGCTGTCAAGTTTTTTCTGTCCGCGCCGCCGCCCCTCGTGAAGCAGCTTGATTAGTATACGACACTTCCATCCCTTTGTCAACTCTTTTTTCGACTTCTTTCGATTTTTTATCCGGGATAGAAAAGGGCGGCCTGCATGGCAGACCGCCTCTCTTTCAAGCTTGTGTCAAATCAAAGCGAACTTACGCCTTGCCGTTGCAGCCCAGAACATGGATCAGCTTGTGGGTAACCATGTCCTTGACAGCCTGACGGGCCGGCTTCAGGTACTGACGCGGGTCAAAATGATCCGGATGCTCCGCCATATGCTGACGAATCATAGCGGTCATTGCCAGACGGATGTCAGAGTCAATGTTAATCTTGCAAACAGCCAGCTGTGCTGCATGGCGCAGCTCTTCCTCCGGAATGCCGATTGCATCCGGCATCTTGCCGCCGTACTGGTTTACCATCTGAACAAATTCCTGCGGAACCGAAGAGGAACCGTGCAGGACAATCGGGAAGCCCGGCAGACGCTTAATGCACTCCTCCAGCACGTCAAAACGCAGCGGAGGCGGAACCAGTACGCCCTCCTCGTTGCGGGTGCACTGCTCAGGGGTGAATTTATATGCGCCGTGCGAGGTACCGATTGCAATCGCCAACGAGTCACAGCCCGTGCGGGATACGAATTCCTCAACCTCTTCCGGATGCGTATAGCTTTCATTGCCAGCTTCTACAACAACTTCATCCTCAACGCCGGCCAGGGTGCCCAGCTCAGCCTCGACAACAACGCCGTGTGCATGCGCGTATTCAACAACCTGCTTGGTCAGAGCAATGTTCTCCTCAAACGGCTTGGAAGAAGCGTCGATCATAACAGAGGTGAAGCCGCCGTCGATACAGCTCTTGCAAACTTCAAAGGAATCACCGTGATCCAGATGGAGAGCAATCGGGATATCCGGGCAGTTCTCAACCGCAGCCTGAACCATCTTGACCAGATAATTGTGGTTCGCATAAGCGCGCGCGCCCTTGGATACCTGCAGCACAACCGGAGCCTTCTGCTCCTGGCAAGCCTCGGTGATACCCTGGACGATTTCCATGTTGTTTACGTTGAAAGCGCCGACTGCATAGCCGCCGTCGTATGCTTTCTTAAACATTTCGGTAGTAGTTACTAACGGCATTGTAATAACTTCCTTTCGAATTTGATTTTGCTTAATTTTTCACAAGCAATCCTAACATTATTTTACCAGTGTGGACATGCAAAATCAAGCTTTTTGTTTTGGTTTTGTTTACTCTGTGGATTTTTCCGGAAAATATACAAAAGAAATTGATTTTGCAGCCGTTTTATGGTATGCTTTGAATGATTTGAAACGCCCTGAATCGGGTTATGAGTTATATTAGGAGGTATTTCTAAAAATGAGTGAATTAAAAGGCGCTTGCGTCATCGGCCAGTCCGGTGGCCCGACTTCGGTAATCAACTCCTCTGTCCTGGGTGCTCTGGAAGCTGCCTTGGATTCTGATTCCATTACCCGCGTATTCGGCATGGCTCATGGTATCAAGGGCCTGCTCGACGATCAGCTGTATGACATTGACAAGGAAGACCGCGAAGAGCTGAAGCTTCTGCGTTATACCCCGTCTTCTGCGCTGGGTTCCTGCCGTTACAAGCTGGCTGACCCGGACGTGGACGACACCGATTACAAGCGCATCCTTGAAATCTTCAAGAAGTATGACATCCGCTACTTCTTCTACAACGGCGGCAACGACTCCATGGATACCTGCAACAAGGTTTCCAAGTATATGATGAAGTCTGGTTACGAGTGCCGCGTAATGGGCATCCCGAAGACCATTGACAACGACCTGTTCGGCACCGACCACTGCCCGGGCTTCTCTTCTGCTGCGAAGTATATCGCAACTTCCTGCATGGAGATCTACCAGGATGCTCGCGTATACGACACTGGCATGGTTTGCATCGTTGAAATCATGGGCCGTCACGCCGGCTGGCTGACCGCTGCTGCCGGCCTGGCAACCGCAAAGGGCGCCGGCCCGGATCTGATTTACCTCCCGGAAACCGACTTTGACATGGACAAGTTCATCGCGGACGTGAAGAAGGTGTATGCCGAGAAGGGCAACTGCCTGGTGGCTGTTTCCGAGGGCATCCATTACGCGGACGGTTCCTTTGTCTCCGAGGCGAAGACCTCCGCAACCGACGGCTTCGGCCATGCGCAGCTCGGCGGCCTGGCTGCCATGCTGGCAGACAAGGTCAAGAGCGAGACCGGCGCAAAGGTTCGCGGCATCGAGCTCAGCCTGCTGCAGCGCTGCGCTGCACATTGCGCTTCCAAGACCGACGTAGACGAATCCTATATGGCCGGCAAGGCTGCGGTAGATAACGCGATTGCCGGTAAGACCGACTATATGCCGGGCTTCAAGTGCACCCGTGACGCGAGCGGTTACAAGTGTGAGATCGAGCTGCTCCCGCTGTCCCAGGTTGCCAACACCGAGAAGAAGGTTCCGCGCGAGTGGATCAACGAAGAGGGCAACGGCGTGAACGGGAAGTTCATCGAGTACGCAATGCCGCTGATCGCCGGCGACAACGTAGGCCCGAAGGAAGACGGCCTGCCGCGCTTCGCAAAACTGGCAAAGATCAAGGCAGAGGCGTAAGCTTCCACCGGTTCAAAAAAATCAGGCAGGGCTCCGCGCCCTGCCTTTTTTATCCGGAGGCCGCATCCATGACAAAGCCGCAAAGACGCCTTGGCCTGCTGTATTGCATACAACTGACAAAGGCGGAGCCGTCTGGCTCCGCCTTTCCTTATGCTTTTCCCGCGCTGAGGAGGAACATGGCCTCCCCGGCCATCATGAGGTTATACTTGCCGAGCTGCCGTGCGCGCGACAGCAAAAGCTGGCTGACCTCCACATGCTTATACCGCAGTGTGCTGAGTGCCATCTGCGCTTCGCTCACACGCTCTAGGCTGTCCGCCGCAACTACAACGCGCACCTTGGGGTTCTTCTCCTTGAGCATGCCTAGAATTTCCCGCAGGCTGCCTGCCCCGCTGCCGATAAACGCCGCATCCGGCGCGGGCAGGGTTCTGGTGGCTTTCATGGTTTCGCCGCGCACAATGCGCACATTCCGGCAGCCCAGCGCGTCCCGGTTGCGCAGGATCAAATCCACGGCGTTCGCGTGCTCGTCCACCGCGTAAACCTGTCCCGCGTTGGCCTTGCGCGCCAGCTCCATCGCCATTGCGCCGTTTCCTGCGCCGAGGTCATAAACGATCTCTTCCGGCTGTACCGCCAGCAGGTTTACCGCATTCCAGCGCACCTCCTGCCGCACCATCGGGACCCCGGCGCCGGCGGTCAGGTCGGCGTCAAACACGGGACGCAGTGGGTCGCCCGCCTTTTCGTTGATCAGTATCACCAGCGCCGGCGCCGCGAATACCTTGCCGCGCAGCGACTGCGCAGTACCGGCCACGACATGCTCCCGGCCGGTGGCCAGCCTTGTCCCGACCACAACGCGCAGCTCCCCCAGCCCTGCCGTACACAGTTCGGTGCACAATGCCCCCGGCCCCCGGCCGCCATCCATCAGCAGAAAGATCTTCCGGCGATATGAGACCGCGGCTAGCAGGTCGCATTTTCCGTCCTCCATCCACACGCCGTCATCATAGCTTTCCCCAGCCTGTGCGCAAAGATACTGTACACTGCTCATGCCCGGATACACCTGCACCGTGCCAAGCGGTTTCAGTCTGTCCATCATCTGCGGCAGACCACTGAAAAAGCCCGTATCGCCGCCGACAGCAATGGCAATGTTGTCTTTTTTCGATTCCGCCGCGATCTCTGCAAGATTTTCCGCCGGGCACAGCTTCCAATCCGCGCGCAGCGCGGCCAGCGCGCCCGCTACCCGGCCGCAGGCATAGGCTTCGTCCGCCTCCACGATCGCTTCGCGGGCCTGCCCGGTCAGCAGCCCCGGCTGACCCGGCCCTGCACTGATGATGGAAAATTGTCGGCTCATGATGATCTCCTCCTGTATGATAAAACGCCGAAACCGCGCAAAAAAGTCAAAATAGCATATTTAGTATAGCAAATTCTCCCGCACAAGTAAACCGCAAAATCGGCTCCTTTTTCAACCTGTGTACAGCGGCAGCATGACTTTCACCATGAATGTGCCGTCCTCTTCGAGCACATAGAAGCTGCCATGGTGCATCGTCACCATTTTTTCCACGCTGCGCAGCCCGATACGGTTGCTCTCCACCCCTGCTTGGTCCTGCCGGATGGCGTTGAAAAACACGATCCGGAGCATATCGCGCTCGATGCTGTACTGGACGGTCACCGCTTGTTTTTTATCGCCGTATTTGAGAATATTGGAAAACAGGTTGGTGAACACGCGCTTTAAAATCGCCGCGTCGGCCATCACGGTCCCCATGCTTGCCGTGCTGCAAAACCGCACATCAAATCCGGCCAGCCGGATAAAATCGCAGTGTTCTTCCAAAAACGACCGCACGGTATTCACATCCAGCCGCGCCGGATGGATCTGTTCCCGGTCCTCAAACACGAGCGCGTATTCGAACATTTTGTCGGTCATTTCTTTGATATCGGCCGTTTTACGCAGGCAGCGCTCCAGATATTCCTCCTGCATTTTGGGATCGTTGCGCCCCAGCTTCAAAATCTCCAGGTAGCCGTTTAAAATGGTCAGCGGGGTGCGCAGGTCGTGGGACATGACCGTAATTAAATCCTGGTTCGCCCTGCGGCTTTGGGCTTCCTGCTGGATGTTTTCATCCAGCGTGATACGCAGCTGATCCAGCTCATGGGCCAAAATCCCGATTTCATCCTCCCCACAAGAGGGCACCACCTGCTGTAAATCGCCTTCAGCCATGCGGAGAATTGCGTCTTTCAAGCGGGTAATGGAGCGCATTTTCCGGCTGATGAAATGCAGCACTACAGCAAGGAAAACCAGGATCCCAAGCACCGCCGAAATCAGAAAATATGGATAGGCGATTTTCGAGCGGTGATAGGAAAACACAACAACCTCAGCCTCGCAGTTTTTAAACTGCATCACCTGTGAAAAATACATTTCGCCGCTGCCGCCGGTCACACGGTATCCGATGTCAAAAATCCCGCGCTCCAGAATCTCATCCATCATGGAGGCATATGCCCCTGCGATGTACAGCCCGGTTTCTGTACTATATAAGTAAATACTGGTATATTCGTCCCGCAGGTCAAGAAAATCCTTCACGGCGGCAAATGCGTCTTCGCCATCCTCTTGCGAGCCTTCGGCATCCGGCACCACCGTTTCCTTTGCTTTTTCCTTAAGCGCCCGGAACAGAGCGCCGCTGTCCCAGGACAGCACGGGAAACCGCTGGCAGAACCGCCACACGTTCGGTTCCTGAAACCATAAAAACCCGAATACCGAAAACCCGAGGATTCCTCCCAGCACGATTGCCGCGAGCAGCTGGTTGCGTATTTTCCATCGTTTGATCGCTTTAATCACAGCGGTATCCTCTTCCCCATACGGTTTTGATGACGCCCGGGTTTGCCGGGTCATCTTCGATCTTTTTTCGCAGGTTGCGGATGTGCACCATCACCGTATTGTTCGCTCCTGCATAGTACGGTTCCTGCCACACGGCTTCATACAACTGCTGCGCGGAAAAAATCTTTCCACGATGTTTTAAAAACAACAGCAGCAGCGCGTGTTCGGTGTCGGTCAGCTCGACAGGGCGGCCTCTCAGCGTTACGTTGCAGTCCTCCTCGCGCACCTGCAAGTCCTCGTATTGCAGCGTCGCGGGCGCCCGCTGTCCGGCAGGCTCCGCCTTGCCGCGGTAGACCTGATACCGCCGCAGAAGCGCTCCCGCGCGCCCGACCAGCTCGCTGTAGGAAAACGGCTTCGCCAGATAGTCGTCCCCGCCGCTCGAAAATCCGAGCATTTTATCGCCGTCTTTGGTCTTGGCGCTCAAAAACAGGATGGGCGCATTGCTTGTCCTCCGGATTTCCAAACAGGTCTGATAGCCGTTCATCCCGGGCATCATAATATCGAGAATGATTAAATCGAACGTGTGGTTTTGCAGCTGCCTGAGCGCCGCCACGCCGTCGGCCGCCTCTTCCACGGCATATCCTTCCCCGGTCAGCAGAATGCGCAGGATCTCACGAATCTCCGGGTTATCGTCCACCACCAGAATACAGGATTTTTCTACATGATCCATCTTATCCATCGCCTCCAGTTCCCATTATACAGGATTTGCACGGCGGTCACACGGGTATTCTGCATCTTAAGAAATCTTAAGGGTTTCTTTCGTGGAATTTAAAGGAATCTGTGCTATACTCTATAGAGGCAATCCAAAACAACAAAACGACAGAAAGGGGTGCAAAGGCGTGAAGTCAAAATGGATTCCTCCCGTCCTGCTGGTCGTGCTTGCCGCCGGACTGCTCTTCTGCGTCTGGCCGCCCGGCAGTTATTACGGTTCCGAGGTGGACTGGTACTGCCAGCATGCGGCTTTGGCGGAGACCATACGCAGCGCATGCCTGGAACAAAGGACGCTCGCCCCGGCCTTCCTGCCGCTTGGCGGCGGAGTAAACGGCTATCAGTTTGCCTATTACGGCTACTTCCGGCCGGATATCCTGCTCGGCTGTCTGCTTCCGCAGGTGCCGATGACGCTGCTGCTGCCCTGCTATGCGATTTCCGGCTGGATCCTGTCCGGGCTGCTGTGCTATGTGTGGCTGCAAAAGGAAAACGGCCGGTTTTTTGCGTTCTGGGGCGCTGTGCTGTTTCTGACGGCAGCCTGCTTTTTCCACACCCACCGACAGCTTATGTTTGTCAATTACATGCCCTTCCTGCTGGCCGCGCTGCTTGCCATCCAGCGCGGGCGCACGCGGACGCTGCCGGTCTGGATTCTTCTAATCGCGCTGCACAGCTTTTACTACACGCCGGCCGCTCTTATGGCGCTCGGCTGGTACTGGTACCGGCAGGCCGGAAGTTTCGCCTTCCTTGGGCGGTATTTCCGCAGCGCTCTCCTCGGCCTTGGCATGGCGGCCATGCTGCTGCTTCCAACCGGGCTGGTCATTCTGGAGCACCGCCGCAGTTCCGGCGGATTGTCCATACTGGAAATCCTTGGTCCAAACCTCACGCTGAAGCCTCTTTTATACAGTACGTATGGCATCGGTGTGACGGCGGTTTGCCTGTACGCGCTGCTGATTGGCCTGCACAGCCGCCGCCTGCGGCTGGATAATGCCTTGCTGCTGCTTGCAAACGTCTGGTGTCTGATTCCCTATTTGCTGAACGGCACGCTGTACGCGCGCCCCAAAATCCTGGTTGTCCTGTTGCCGCTCGTCATCCTGCAAACCGTGCGCGCTTTTTCCGCCCTGTGGAAACAGGAACTGCGCTGGCGGCTGTGGCCGTGCGCGGTGTCGCTATGCGCCGCGCTGCCCTATCTTCATGCGAAACGGCTCTTCTGGATCCTGGCCGATCTCCTTCTTGTACTCTGCGCCGCGCTTGCGGGCAAGCGCCTGCGCCGCCCGGCTTATCTGCTGCTGCTCGTCTTGCCAGCACTGCTGTATATTTCCGCCTCCAAGGGAGAAGATTTCGCGCAGCTGCGGCAGCAAAACCCATTTTCCGCCGCGCAGATGGAGCAGGCCGCCGCCGAACCGCTCTACCGGTTCGACAGCCTCGCGCGGCCGCTCGACGACAGCAACCGCCTGTACTTTTCCGGGCAGCAGAAAAGCTCGATGTACTCGTCCGTGACGAATTCCGCGTACAATACGCTGTTTTATGATATCCTGCAAACGCCGATCCGCATCAACAACCGCGTCGCTATGCTGACGGAAAACAACCCGTTTGCGCTGCGGCTGTTCGGCGTGCGCTATCTGGACACCACGGCAGCCAAGCTTCCCGCCGGGTACACCCCCATTGTGCAGGAGGGCGACCGCGTGATTGCAGAAAACCCGGATGTGGCGCCCATGGCCTACACGACGGCGGACTGCATGAGCGCCGCCCAGTTCGACACGCTCCCGGCGGACAAGCAGCTGGAAGCCATCACCCGGTATGCGATTGTTCCGGAGGCGGACAAACAGCCCTTTTCTTCTGAAATCACCGAGGCTGCGGTGCGGCTCACCGCCAAAAAGCTGCCCGACGGCCTCGCCATTGAAAAGACGGACGGCGGATACCGCATTCGGGCCTCCGAACAGGCGTCGGTCACCTTTACGCTGTCGAAACCCGTTGCAGACGCGCTGCTCCTGCTCGATTTCGAGGTGGACAACCATACCAAATCTGCGGTTCAGATCAGTGTCAACCGCATCCGGAACCGGCTTTCCGGCGCGTCCGCGCCCTACCCAAACGGCAACAGCCATTTTACATACCAGCTGTCCCCGCCGGACGGGGACGGCCTGCAATCCCTTCGCGTCACGTTTTCAAAGGGGGAATATTGCATTCAGCAAATCCGCTGGCGGCTCGCGCCGCTGTCTCTGCTCACCGAGCAGCAGATCACGCGCCCAGAAGCCCTGGAGCAGCAGGCGGGCGAGATACTGGCCTGTCAGGTGGCCGCGAACGAGGGCGGCTATTTGATTACCTCGATCCCGCTGCAAAACGGGCTGAAACTCACAGTCGACGGTGAAGATACCCCGATTGAGCAGGTCAATACCGCTTTTGCAGGAGCCAGGCTCTCCGCGGGCAGCCATATGGTGCGCCTGTCCTTTACGCCCCCCGGCCAGAGGGCCGGATATCTGGTCAGCCTGCTTTCCCTGATCTGCTTCTGCATCCTGCTTTGGAAGGAAGGAAAAACACATGCAACAAAAAACTGAACTCATCCGATATATCCTGACCGGCGGCGTGACCACGGCAGTCAACTATGCGCTTTATGGCGGCCTGCTCGCGGCGCGTATCGATTTCCTGATCGCCAACTGCCTCGCGTGGTGCGGGGCCGTGCTGGTTTCCTATGCCCTGAGCCGCATCTGGGTATTCCGCTCCTCCGGGAATCTGATGCGTGAACTGTTCTCGTTTGCCGCCGCGCGGTTTTTGACGCTTGCGGTGGAAACCGGCTGCCTTTGGCTGCTGATCGGCCAGCTCCGTCTGCTCCCTTTCCCCGCCAAAATCCTGGTGAGCGGCGTCACCATCCTTGGCAACTATGGTTTGTGCAAGTATAAGGTTTTCAGGAAGGACGGTGCGCAGCATGGATAAAATCAGCATCATTGTGCCCTGCTACAACGAGGAAAGCGTGCTGCCCATGTTCTATTCCGAGACCGCCAAGGCCGTGGCGGGCATTCCGGACGCAGAATGTGAATTTCTCTTTATCGACGACGGCAGCACCGACCATACGCCGGACATCCTGCAAAGCCTGACTTTTCGGGACAAACGCTGCCGCTACTTGACCTTTTCCCGCAATTTCGGCAAAGAAGCCGCCATGTATGCCGGGCTGCAAAACGCAGCGGGCGATTACTGCGTCATTATGGACGCCGATTTGCAGCATCCGCCGGCGCTTCTTCCCGAAATGTACCGGGTGCTCAAGAGCGAAGGATATGACTGCTGCGCCGGGTTCCGCGCCGACCGCACAGGCGAGGGCCGTATGCGCAATTTCCTTTCGCACAGCTTCTACAAACTCTGCGACCGCCTGTGCAATCTCAAAATGCGCGATGGCGCGGGCGATTTCCGCATGATGAAGCGCGCGATGGTCGATTCCATCCTGGCTTGCCGTGAATACAACCGATACATGAAAGGCTTGTTCTCTTTTGTCGGGTTTGACACAAAGTGGATTCCATTCCACAATGTCGAGCGCGCGGCCGGAGAGACCAAATGGAGCTTCGGCAGCCTGTTCCGTTACGCAATCGACGGTATTTTCTCTTTCTCGACCGCGCCGGTCACGCTGGCGGGCATCGTGGGCGGCCTGCTGCTTGTGATCTCGCTGTTGTGCGGCGCCGGACTGCTTGGGCAGCTTTTGCTGCATCGCCACGTGAGCGGGTTTGCGGCGGTCATCTTCCTGATCCTGCTGCTGGGCGGCATCCAGCTGCTATTCATTTCTGTGATCGGGCAATATGTATCCAAGGATTACATGGAAAACAAAAACCGTCCCATCTACATTGTAAAAAAGACCGGTGGATTTTAAAAAACCGCCGTGCCGGTTTTGCCCCGGCACGGCGGTTTCCGTTTTATTCATAGCAGCGGCACAGCCCGTGCACCATTTGAATCCAAGTCCATGAACACTGCGGCGCGTAACGCACCATGCCGATATCCTGAATGGCCGCTTCGGCTTTGCAGCCCCGGATGGCTTTCATCTGCTCGCCGGCCTCGCGGCGTACAACGCCTCGTCAAAGGTATCAAACGCGAACGCCGCCGGACTGAGTTCCAGCGAAATACCATACTGGCGACCGATCACCCCGGCGTCGCTCCGCAATGCAACAAAAAAGCCAGGCTGTAGCCCACTGTCCATGAAAAACTCACATGCGTGCGACATACGCCTGGCTTTTGATAACAAGAGTTTAAAAAAAGGTTATAAACGCGCCTTTTTAAAGCCTTTTCGCCCAGCGCCATTGATGGCGACGGGTATGCTCATTGAAAAGCTGCCGTATTTTGATAAGCCTCTCCCGTGGAATATATCGGAGGGGGTTTTTTCTTTTACGTCTGAGAAACATTCCCGAGGAAATTCAAAAACATCTGCGCGGTCTGCGCACGGGTTGACAGCCCCTTGGGATCCAGCACGCCTTCGCCCTTGCCGGACAGGATACCTGCGGCAATAGCCCGGCGCATCGCGTCCTGTGCATATGCCGCGGTAGACGCGCCGTCCGTATAGATTTTCAGGCTGGCCTCCCCGGTCAGGTCATGGCCTTTGAAGGATGTATTCTGGCTTGCCAGGTTTTACACAACGTCCATCCCGTTCCGCTATGCCATGCATACGGACGGGCCGGACGAGTGGGGCTCCGTCAACCGTTTCTTGTAGTCTTAGCGCCTTCGGCTGGAATATCACTGCTTCAGAACGGGGATATCGATATAGGCATCTTCGCATAGATAATATTTGAAGTCAATCCCGCTTTCCGGCCGCAGAGTGTAGCACGGCGGCGGCAACGCCAGCTATACTCAGGACATCCTGCAAAGCCGGGATTTTCGCGGCAAGCGCCGCGGTTGCCCGGCCTTTTCCCTCCATTTCATCAAAGGAATCCGTTATATATGCCGGGCTGCAAAATGCATCGGGTATTCCCGAAAATAACTCGGCTTATCCGGAATTCCCTGTGGTAAATATAAGACCGCAGGATTGATTTTTCTCTGCATGACGCGTTCTTCTCGTGGCCGCCCGCCGCGGGGCAAGGCAGTTTGCTTTTTATTGTAACAAACCTTCCTTGGAAAATCCGGCGCGCAGCGATGCCAGTTTTTTTATGAAGTCCGCTTGCTTTGAAGCACGAAATCATCCACATCGTTCCAGATTGCAGCCGGCCGGGGAGCAAAACGTGGAAAACCGCATTCCTGAATTTTTCTGAAAACAGGGCTTGACAAAGACCTGTCCCGCGGATTATAATGGCATCGTTCAATAAAGCAAACCTGTGAGGAAGAGTAGTAACCGGCACAGCAAACCTTTAGAGAGTCCCGGATGGTGGAATCGGGGCGGGGCGCGGCCGTGTGAATGGACTTCTGAGGGCGGCCCCCAAAAGCTTCGGCTGAGTAGGCGGCTGACGGGGAACCCACCCGTTATCCATCGGGTACGCGTGATGGCGCGGAAAGCGAGCGGACGTATTTACGTCAATTTGGGTGGTATCGCAGGAGTTTGGCTCTTGTCCCATGTGGGATAAGGAGCCATTTTTTATTGCTTCCCGATAAGCATGAAAACGAACCTATGTTATTTTAACATCCCAAACTCCGACAAACCCGGACCCGGCAATCCCTCATCTGCCGCCCAAAATTTACTTTGGAGGAAAGTACTATGAAAGCAATTGTTTGTAAAATCTGCGCAGCCGCACTGGCTGCCGCCATGGCCCTGTCCCTGACCGCCTGCGGCGGCAAGGGCGGCGCATCCCCGGCTGCTTCGGACGGCGGCGCGGGTGCGGACGGTACGGTGTACAAGGTCGGCATCTGCAATTATGTGGACGACGCCTCCCTGAACCAGATCGTCGACAACATCCAAACGCAGCTCAAAACCCTCGGCGAGGAAAAGGGCGTAACCTTTGAGGTTTCCTATGACAACTGCAACGCAGACGCCAGCGTGATGAACCAGATTATCGCGGACTTTCAGGCCGACGGCGTGGATCTGATGGTCGGCGTCGCCACCCCGGTTGCCATGGCCATGCAGGCGGCCACCGAAGGCACGGATACGCCGGTGGTCTTCTCGGCCGTTTCCGACCCGGTCGGTTCCGGCCTGGTGGAGTCGCTCGAAGCCCCGGGCGCCAACCTGACCGGCACCTCGGACTATCTGGACACGAACGCCATCATGAAGCTCATTCAGGCGGCCGGCCCGGACGTAAAGAAGATTGGCCTGCTGTACGATCCGGGGCAGGATTCCTCGACGACCCCGATTGCGCACGCCAAGGAATATCTGGATGCGAACCATATCGCCTATGTGGAGCGCACCGGCACCACGACCGATGAGGTCATGCTGGCCGCGCAGGCGTTGGTGGCCGACGGCGTGGATGCGGTCTTTACCCCCACCGACAACACGATCATGACCGCTGAGCTTTCCATTTACGAAACCTTCATCGCAGCCGGCATCCCGCACTACACGGGCGCGGATTCCTTTGCGCTCAACGGCGCGTTCCTCGGCTACGGCGTCGATTACGCAAACCTCGGCGTCGAGACGGCGAACATGATTTCAAACATCCTTGTGGATGGGGCCGACCCGTCCACCACTGCGGTCATGACCTTTGACAACGGCACCGCAACCGTCAACACGGACACCTGCGCGGCGCTTGGCCTGGATCTTGATACCATCCAGAAAGCGTTCGACCCGCTGTGTACCAAGGTATCGTTCATCACCACTGCCGAAAGCTTTGACGAGCTGGACTAACATTCTTTTAAGACCCCAGGCCCGCGGCTCTCGTCCCCGGGCCTCTCTTTTCCCTACATTCCCATTTCATAAAGGAGGGCATTGCCTTGTCCCTGTCTATTGCTTTGTCCCTGGGGCAGACCGCGCTCGAGCTTGGCCTCATCTGCTCGCTTACTGTGCTGGCGCTGTTCCTCAGCTATACCATGCTGAACGTATGCGACCTGTCTACGGACGGCTGCTTTACGCTCGGCGCCGCGGCCGGCGCGGTGGTCGCCATCGCGGGCCATCCATATCTGTCCATCCCGGCCGCCATGCTGGCTGGCGTGTGTTCCGGTTTTGTCACCGCCCTGCTTCAGACCCGCATGGGAGTAGACAGCCTGCTCGCAGGCATTATCGTCAACACGGCGCTGTATTCGGTCAACATTGCGGTCATGGGCGGCTCTTCCCTGCTGAACATGAACAAGACCGAAACCGTATTTACCAAAATGAAAGCCCTGCTCGCCGGTACGCCGCTCGCCGGGCAATCCGTGCTGGCGGTTGCGCTCATCGCCGTGGTGCTTGTGGCCGCGTTTTTGACCCTGTTTTTGGGGACGCGGCTCGGCCTTGCCATCCGCGCGACCGGCAACAACCCGGATATGGTGCGCTCTTCTTCGATTAACCCGGCCTTCACCACCACGGTCGGGCTGTGCGTCGCGAACGCCTTCACCGGCCTGTCCGGCTGCCTGCTCAGCCAGGCGCAGAAATCGGTGGACATCAACATCGGGCAGGGCATGGTGACCATTGCCCTCGCCTCCCTGCTCATCGGCGGCACTTTCCTCGGCCGCGGCAGCGTGCTGACCCGCGCCATCGGCGTGGTCATCGGCTCATTCGTATTCCGCCTGGTATACACGGTTGCGCTGCGCTTCAATATGCCGGCCTTTATGCTCAAGCTGGTGTCGTCCGTGATTGTCATCCTTGCCATCTCGGGCCCGTACCTGCGCTCCCACTGGCCCGAGCTGCACCGCCGCCTGCGCCACACTGCGAAAGGGGGCAAATAACCATGCTGACCATTACCGGCATCTCGAAAACGTTCAACCCCGGTTCCGCCGATGAAAAAAAGGCGCTTTCCGGCTTATCCCTGCATCTGGCCCCCGGCGATTTTGCCACGATCATCGGTTCGAACGGCGCGGGCAAATCCACGCTTTTTAACGCGATCTGCGGCGATTTCCTGACCGATTCCGGCGCCATCTGCCTCGATGGGAAGGATATCACCCTGCAGCCCGCATTTGCCCGCGCCCGGAACATCGGCCGTTTGTTCCAGGACCCGATGCGCGGCAGCGCGCCGGGCATGAGCATCGAGGAAAACCTTGCGCTTGCGGCCGGCCACGGCGGCTGGTTTTCGCGCATCAGCCGCGCGGATAAGGCGCGTTTCCGCGAACAGCTCTCCCTGCTCGGCATGGGGCTGGAAGACCGTATGAAGCAGCCGGTCGGGCTGCTTTCGGGCGGCCAGCGGCAGGCGCTGACGCTGATGATGGCTACCATCGTGCCGCCCAAGCTGCTCCTCCTGGATGAGCACACGGCTGCGCTTGACCCGGGTACGGCGGAAAAGGTGCTGCAAATCACGCGCGATGTTGTGGAGCGCCACCGGATTACCACCCTGATGGTCACGCACAACATGCAGAACGCCCTTGATCTCGGCAACCGTACCCTGATGATGGATAACGGGCGCATCGTGCTCGACATCGAAGGCCGGGAGCGCGACGGGCTGACGGTCGCCGACCTGCTGAGCCGCTTTCAGGCAGGCGCGGGCAAGACCCTTGACAACGACCGTATCCTGCTCTCCTAAACGCAAAACGCTGGACAGAGGTTTTCTCCGTCCAGCGTTTTCTTTTACGCCGCCGTGCTTTTGACCAGGTCAGACAGATACTGGTATGCATCCAACAAATTTCCCAGATGGTAGTTCAGCACCATATTGTCCTGTTCGGAATACCATTTATCCTGGATTTCCGGAATATGCAGCCCCAGCGCATGCAGCCGCGCAAGGTTTTTGCCGTCCGGCGCGCCCATGACGTCCATGCAGCACAGGGCGGACAGCTCCTGCCCCATACGCGCGGCCAGCTGCTCGCAGCCGCGCAGATATGCCGCTTCCGCCGGCTTCGCGTTGGGCGCGCGGAACACGCGCACAAACTGCCCCTCGTAAATCTCCATTTCTCCCGACAGCTGTTTGAGGCTGTGGCGTAGCGGTTCCAAATCCGGATACCGCCCTTGCAGCACTCGCGTATCCAAAAACCCCGGGATCGCCTCCAGAATCCCCTGCAAGGCGTGCAGGATCCGTTTTTCATTGTTATAGGGCTTCACGATCAGATTCACCGCCAGCGCCACAAGCAGGCCGACCACGGTATCGGTGAACCGATGGAAGCCATACCAGACTTGATCGTTCCCGCCGCCGTACAGGCAGATATCCGCGAACACAATACAGGCGAGCGGCACCGCAAACTGCACGTTCAGCCGCAGGCAGAGCGCAGTCACCAGCAGCGTGCCAAACCCCATCCACAGAAAAAACGCCGGATCGGGCAGCACCCGCACGAACACGGTTGCCACCGCAAAGCCGATGAACGTGCCGGTCATTTGGTTCAGGCACTCGTGCAGCGTATCGTTCAGATTGCGGCTCATCGCCGAAATCGCGCCGATCACCGCAAAAATCGGCAGGCTGGAGCCCAGCCAATGAGCCGCCAGCATGGAAATCCCGACCGACAGCGCGGTCTTGACCGCGCGCAGGCCGATGCGCATTTTCCCTGTTCTCACCAGAAAATTCCCCCAAGTTATCCAAAACCTATTCACAAAGATCGCATTCCAGTGTAACACAGCTGTCTACAAAAAGGAATCCCAAATTTTGAGCATATTTTCTAATTCGAAGTATAATTTCTTGTGCAAAACAGAGAAATCCCGGGGAAACCCCGGGATTTCCGGCAAGCAGGAGAACGCTCTCTCAGACGCGGGAATTCTCAATCAAAAACGCAGTTCCGTCAGCCCTTTTGGGGATGGGTCATGCCGCGGCGTCAAAAATCGTATGGCAATCCGCAATGCACTGCCGGAGCTTTGCCGCCAGCACTTCGGAAACGCCGCCCGCGTCCAGCGTCGCCTGCGCGTCGAGCAGCTGGAACCGCACATCCGCGCCGCTCTCGCGGTCGAGCATGAGCATGGGCGCGTAGCCATAACCGGAAACCGTCGTTTCCCCGGTCTCCATGTCCTTGGTCAGCGTGAGGTTGAGCACCGCGGTTGTATCGGTGTACGGGTCGTTCTGCGCGGAAATGAAATTGCCGAGCGAAAAGCACACAAACCCCTGCTTTTCTTCCCCGTTTTCGTCCGTCACGGTGCGCAGGCCCATGGGCTGCGGCACATGCGAATGCCCGCCGAGGATGATGTCCGCGCCGTTTTCAAACAGCAGCGACGCAATCTGTTCCTGATAGTCATTCTGCGCGGTCTGATACTCAAGCCCCCAGTGGATCATGACCGCAATCAGGTCGGTGTCCAGCGCGCGCGCCGCCGCCAGATCCGCCTGAATTTTTTCGGTATCCGGCGTGGAGCAGGACGACATATAATCGGTGTTGAACAGATTTACCGAAAAGGAACGGCCGGAGGCGACCGGGATGCCGTTTGTGCCATAGGTGTACCCCAGGAAGGCAACCGAAATGCCGCCCACATCCGCGACCACGACGCCGCTGTCCGCATCGCGTTCCTCCTGTGTGCGATAGGTTCCCACGTGCTGGATGCCGCGTGCGTCGAGTACGTCCAGCGTGCGGCAAAGGCCGTCGTAGCCCCGGTCCATGCAGTGGTTGTTCGCGGTCAGCAGCAGGTCAAACCCCATATCTGCGAGGTTGTCCGCCAGCTCGTCCGGCGTATTAAACGCCGGATAGCCGGAGTAATCCGGACCGCCCGCAAAGGTGGTTTCCAGATTGGCCACCGCAAAATCGGCCGCCTCGGTCCATGCCCGCGCGCCGGAGAGCATGGCCGAATAATCATATTTTTCACCATCCCATGCGTCGCGCGTCTGCGGCATATGGCTCATCGTGTCGCCGCACACGGCCAATGTCGCCACCACCGGTTCGGGCGCGGGTTTCGGCTCGGGCACGCTTTGCGCGGCCTGTGTATCGTCCGGCGGGGACGCCTCCCCGCCCTGTCGGGGCGTGCAGCCGCCCAGCGGCAGCAAAAGCGCCAACAGCAGCGCAAACAGTCTGTTTTTCCGCATAAAATCCTCCATTGGCTTCATTTTGAAACTCGTAAGGCCATTATAGCACCAATATGCAGCTTTGCAAACTGATTTTGCCCGTTTATGCAGGAAATTTTCATTCTGTGCAGTAAAACGGCCGGGAATATCCTCTGTTTGCATCACATCTTTTCAAGATACTTTTTCAGGTATTTGCCCGTATAAGAGCCTTCACACTGTGAAACCGCTTCGGGCGTGCCGCAGCAGACCACCTCGCCGCCGCCGTCGCCGCCCTCCGGGCCGAGGTCGATGATATAGTCTGCGGTTTTAATGACGTCGAGGTTGTGCTCAATGACGACCACCGTGTTGCCCTTCTCGACCAATTGCTGCAATACCTCCACCAGCTTGTGCACATCCGCGACATGCAGGCCGGTGGTCGGCTCGTCGAGGATATAAATGGTTTTGCCCGTTGAGCGGCGAGAAAGCTCGGTCGCCAGCTTGACACGCTGCGCCTCGCCGCCAGACAGCGTGGTCGACGACTGCCCGAGCTTGACATATCCAAGGCCGACCTCCTGCATGGTTTGCAGGCGGCGCGCCAGCTTCGGCACATTCTCAAAGAACACCACGCCCTCGTCCACCGTCATGTCCAGAACTTCATAAATATTCTTGCCCTTGTAACGCACTTCGAGGGTCTCCTTGTTGTAGCGTTTGCCTTTGCACACATCGCAGGGCACATAGATATCCGGCAGGAAGTGCATCTCGATTTTGAGCAGTCCGTCGCCCGCGCAGGCTTCGCAGCGGCCGCCTTTGATATTAAAGGAAAACCGCCCCGGGCCGTAGCCGCGTGCCTTGGCGTCGGCGGTCTGGGCAAACAGTTCCCGGATATCGTTGAACAGGCCGGTATAGGTCGCCGGGTTGGAGCGCGGCGTGCGCCCGATGGGCGACTGATCAATCCCGACTACCTTATCCAGATTTTCAAGGCCGCGCATCTCCTTGTGCGCGCCCGGACGGGTGCGCGCGCCATTGAGTTCCGCCGCCAGCCGCTTGTACAGAATCTCATTGACAAAGCTGGATTTTCCCGAGCCGGACACGCCGGTCACGCAGGTCAGCGTGCCGAGCGGGATGGTAAAATCGGTGTTTTTCAGGTTGTTGACCGCCGCGCCCTTGATAATCAGCTTTTTGCCGCTGCCCTTGCGCCGGATTTCGGGCACCGGAATGCGTTTCTGGCCGGACAAATACGCGCCGGTGACCGACTTTTCGCATTTGAGGATCCCGGCCACGTCTCCCTGATAGACGACCTCCCCGCCGTGCACGCCCGCGCCCGGGCCGATGTCCACCAGATAATCGGCCGCGTACATGGTGTCCTCATCGTGCTCGACAACAATCAGCGTGTTGCCAAGGTCGCGCAGGTGCTGGAGCGTCGCCAGCAGTTTATCGTTATCGCGCTGGTGCAGGCCGATGGACGGCTCGTCCAGGATATACAGCACGCCCATGAGCGACGAACCGATCTGGGTCGCCAGCCGGATGCGCTGCGCTTCGCCGCCCGACAGCGTGCCGGACGGGCGCGAGAGGGTCAGATACTCCAGGCCGACCGAACGCAGGAACCCCAGCCGGTCCAGGATCTCCTTGATGACGCGATCCCCGATCTGGTGCTGCATTTCGCTCAGCTCGAGCTGCTCCATAAATTCGATGGCTTTCACCACCGATTTTTCGCTGTATTCGGCAATGTTCAACCCGCCGACCGTGACCGCGAGCACTTCTTTTTTCAGGCGGCGGCCCCTGCAGTCCGGGCAGGGCACCTCGCTCATGCACTCCTCGATTTCGCCGCGCGCATACTCGCTCGACGTCTCGCGGTAGCGGCGCTCGAGGTTGTTCACAACGCCCTCGAACGGCTGCTCCATCTTGCCGCCTGAAAATTTGCTGACCGACAGGGTCAGCTTTTCGCCCTTGGTGCCGTACAGAAGCGCGTCCAGCGCTTCGTCGGAAAAGTCCTTAACCGGCGTTTCCATCGTGAAGCCGTACTTTTTGCCGAGCGCGTCGTAATACATCCGCGAAATGGTGCCAGCCTCGGCGTTGCCCCAGCCGCTCGCCTGAATCGCGCCTTCCCGGATCGACAGGCTCCGGTTCGGGATGATACGGTTCGGGTCGATCTTCATCTGGATGCCGAGGCCGGTGCAGGTCGGACACGCGCCGTAGGGGTTGTTGAACGAGAACATGCGCGGCGTCAATTCTTCGATAGAAATGCCGCAGTCGTCGCAGGCATAGTTTTGCGAGAAGGTGAGCGTTTCCCCACCGATCACGTCGGCCAGCACCAGCCCGCCCGACAGCGCGGACGCGGTTTCGACCGAGTCGGTCAGGCGGCCGCGCACATCCTCCTTTATGGCAATGCGATCCACCACGACTTCAATCGAATGCTTTTTGTTCTTTTCCAGCTTGATTTCTTCGGACAGGTCGTACACATTGCCGTCCACGCGCACGCGGACATACCCCGATTTGCGCGCGTCCTCAAACACCTTCACATGCTCGCCCTTGCGGCCGCGTACCACCGGCGCAAGAATTTGCAGCTTGGTACGCTCGGGAAGCGCCATCAGCTGGTCAATGATCTGGTCAATAGTCTGTTGATGGATTTCCTTGCCGCACTTCGGGCAGTGCGGAATGCCGATGCGCGCCCACAACAGGCGCAGATAGTCGTAAATTTCCGTGACCGTGCCAACGGTCGAGCGCGGGTTTTTGGAGGTTGTTTTCTGATCGATGGAAATTGCCGGGGACAGGCCCTCGATATAATCCACATCCGGCTTCTCCATCTGGCCAAGGAACTGCCTGGCATAGGAGGACAGCGATTCGACATAGCGCCGCTGCCCCTCGGCGTAGATGGTGTCAAACGCGAGCGAGGACTTTCCCGAACCGGACAGGCCGGTGAACACCACCAGTTTGTCACGCGGGATTTTGATATCAACGTCCTTCAGATTGTGCTCACGCGCACCCTTGACAAAAATTTGGTCTTGCATAAGCTTCCTTTCTGTTTTGTATCATACAAAGGTAACCGGCTCCGCCCGGCGGGCATAGCCCAGCTCCAGTTCTTCCTTATGGTATAAGTATCCCGGATCGTCGAAATATTTTGCGCCTGTCGGGCATTTTTTCTGACAGGCGCAGCATTTTATACAGATGCCGCGGACAATTTCCGGGTGAGCATGCTCAATCGAACCCATGGGGCACATGTTCGCGCACACGCCGCAGCCGCTGCATTTCCCCATATCGGTTTTGGGCTTGACCTTGAGGATATTCACCGGGTTGCCCGCACGGTCGCGCGGGGTATAGTATGGCCGCAGCGGCGTGCGCCCCTCGACCGGGACGGGCGTGCGCCAGCGCTTCTCTCTGAGCATGCTCAGCACCTGGCGGGCAAAGCCCCGCGCGGCCTGCATGTCCTGCGCGTCCGGCCGGCCCGCGGCAAGCGTCCGGGAGAACGCATGCTCGCCCACAAAGGCCGCCCCCGCAATGGTATGGAAACCGTCCGCTTCCAGAATGTCGCGTAGCTCAATCAGGCCGTCGTCAAAGTCGCGGTTGCCGAACAGCACGACCGGGACGGCCAGCGCGCCGTTTCCCTCGACGGTTGAAAGGTAGTTCAGCAGCACATTGGGCACGCGCCCGGCATAGACCGGCGTGCCGAACACGACAAGGTCATCCGGCCCGAACGTCTTCCCCTGCGCCCGCGCGGCGGGCAGGGTGAAATCATAGGAAGTAAAGCCGGTGAAACTGCCGGCAAGCTCCCGCGCGATGGCGGTCACAATCTTTTCGGTCGTGCCGGTCGCGCTCCAGTACATGGCGTAGATGTTCATGGCTTATCCCTCTTTGCCAGATGCTTTCGGTATTTCTCCTCAAACTTTGCAGCCGCCTTTCCGCTCGGGCGCACGAGGAGCACCCCGCAGTGCATGCAGTACGCATTTTCGGCGGTGCGGTCGAACCACATCGGGGAAATGGTCAGCCCCGGTGACAGCAGGCTGCGCTCCGGCCGCCAGACCACGCAGCTATACCCGGCGCAGATCTCACCGCGCTGCATTTCCTTTCCACAGTAAGGGCAGGTCATTTAAGAAATTCCTTCTTTCGTTTGTCCTGTTTTGCATTTTGTTCGCCCTCAAGCGCCTTGATCTTGTCACGCAGCTCGGCGGCCAGCTCGAATTCAAGCAGCTTGGCCGCTTCCTTCATCTGCCGGGTCAGGCGGGCAATTTCCGCCGCGGTTTCGGCGTTTGACAGCTTTTTCCCCTTGCCACGGCCGCCCGGCACCTTGCTTTCGCTCGAGATTTCAATGACGTCCTTGACGCTCTTTTTGATCGTTTTCGGTACGATACCGTGCGCTTCGTTGAACGCTTCCTGCAATTTGCGGCGGCGCTCAGTCTCGGAGATCGCACGGTGCATGGACGGCGTAATGCTGTCCGCGTACATAATCACCATACCCTTCTCATTTCGCGCCGCGCGGCCGATGGTCTGAATGAGCGAGGTCTCCGAGCGCAGGAAGCCCTCCTTGTCCGCATCCAAGATGGCGACAAGCGACACTTCCGGCAAATCGAGACCCTCGCGCAGCAGGTTAATGCCCACGAGCACGTCGTATACGCCAAGGCGCAGGTCACGGATCAACTCCTGCCGCTCCATGGTTTTGACGTCGTGATGCATATACCGCACCTTTACGCCCACGCCCTCCAGATAGCTGGTCAGATCCTCCGCCATTTTCTTGGTCAGGGTGGTGACGAGCACCCGTTCGCCCTTTTCCGCACGCGCGTTAATTTCGCCCAACAGGTCGTCGATCTGGCCCTCGACCGGGCGCACCGAAATGATGGGATCCAGCAGCCCGGTCGGGCGGATGACCTGCTCGACGATCTGCCCGGCGCGCTCGCGCTCATAATCGCCCGGGGTCGCGGACACGTACAGCGCCTGATTCAGCCGGTCGTTGAACTCTTCGAAGTTCAGCGGGCGGTTGTCGAGGGCGGACGGCAGCCGGAAGCCGTTTTCAATCAGGCTTTCCTTCCGGGCGCGGTCGCCGTGGTACATGGCGCGCACCTGGGGCAGCGTCACATGGCTCTCGTCCACTATGAGCAGGAAATCCTTTGGAAAATAGTCGATTAGGGTATAGGGGGAACTGCCCGGCGCGCGGCCGGAGAGCACGCGCGAATAGTTCTCGATGCCCGAGCAGAACCCGATCTCCTGGAGCATTTCGATGTCGTACCGGGTGCGTTGGGCGATGCGCTGGGCTTCGACCAGCTTGCCGTTTGCGTTAAAATACGCCACGCGCTCGTCCAGTTCCCGCTCCAGCTCAGCAATCGCCGCCTGGAGCTTGTCGCGGCTCGTGACATAATGGCTGGCCGGGAAAATCGCAATGTGTCCCAGCTCGGCAACCGCCTTGCCGTTCAGCGGGTCGATGCGGCTGATGCGGTCGATCTCGTCCCCAAAGAACTCGATGCGCACGCAGTCGCTGTCCGAATAAACCGGCCAGATTTCGACCGTGTCGCCGCGCACACGGAAACGGTTGCGCTCAAACGCAATGTCGTTGCGCTCATACTGGATGTCAATCAGCTTTCGGATCAGGTCGTCGCGGCTCTTTTCCATGCCCGGGCGCAGCGAAATTACCATATCCTTATAGTCAATCGGGTCGCCGAGCGAGTAGATGCACGACACCGACGCGACGATGATCACGTCCTCCCGCTCGGAGAGCATTGCGGTGGCCGAATGGCGCAGGCGGTCGATCTCGTCGTTGATGGCGCTGTCCTTTTCGATATAGGTGTCCGTCGAGGCGATATAGGCTTCGGGCTGGTAGTAGTCGTAGTACGAAACAAAATACTCCACGGCGTTGTTTGGGAAAAACTCGCGCAGCTCGGTGCACAGCTGGGCGGCGAGGGTCTTGTTGTGCGCCAGCACGAGCGTCGGCTTGTGCACGCGCTCAATGATATTTGCCATGGTGAACGTCTTGCCCGAGCCGGTGACGCCGAGCAGCACCTGTTCGTCCACGCCGTTTAAAAAGCCCTGGGACAGTTTTTCGACCGCCTCGGGCTGGTCGCCCGCCATTTTATATGGGCTGACTACTTGAAACGCAGGCATAAGGAACCTCCTTTGGGTAAAACGGGAGGACGGCGCCTATCCGTCCACATATTTGAGCATGCCGCTGTCGCTCATGGAGACAAAATCGTCGCCGGCGATGATGATATGGTCGCGCAGGCCGATGCTCAGGCTGCCGAGCGTCTCCCGGATGCGGCGGGTGGTCTGCATGTCGTCGTGGCTGGGCAGCGCGAGGCCGCCCGGATGGTTGTGCGCAAGGATGACGCTCGCCGCCTGATAGCGGATGGCAAACTCGGCCAGCCTGCGGATGTTGACGTCGGTCGCGCGCGTGGTGCCGCGGCTGATCTCTTCCACGCCGAGCACCTTGCCCTTGATATCGGTTGCGAGCGCAACCATGCGCTCCTCGTTCACCCCCACGAAAAACGGCGTCAGATATCTCCCGATCTTTTCGGTTGTGGTCAGAGACGCGCTTTTAAAATCCTTTTCCGCCTTATCCATCGCATACCGCCGCATCATCTCGCGCAGCAGCACCAGCAACGTCGCCGCATTCTCCCCAATGCCCTGTACGCGTTTCAAGGCTTCGGGCGAAGCGTCGATCACCCCATGCAGGCTGCCGAACGTATCCAGCAGCCGGTGCGCGATCGGGTTGGTGTCCACCCGCGGCACGGCGAAATACAGCAGCAGCTCCAGCGCCTCATGGTCGTTGAGGCCGTCCAGCCCCTGCGCGGCAAACCGCGCCTTCATCCGGCTGCGATGGTCGCGGTGAATTAATTCGCTCATGCGTCCTCTCCGTTAAAATCAAACATATGTTCCCTACCATTCTAACACAGTTCCGCTGATCCTGCAATGGTTGATTCATCCTTCTTCCGGCGAATTTTCGCGGCCGCCTCTTTCAGCACCCGCGCGCACATCGCCGTATCCCGCAGTTCCGGAAAGGCGACTGTGGGCTGCGGTTCGCCATCGTGCTCGCGCAGCTCCTTGCCCATCCACAGGACGTCGCGCCACTGGCCAAATTTATACATGCTGTTCTGGTACGCGCCCGAAATGATAAAGCCCATTGCCTTGTGGAACTTGATGCTGCGCTCATTGGGCGAGGTAATCCCGACATAGATGTTATAGTATCCCTGCATGCGCAGCAGTTCAAACAGCGCCGAATACAGCGCGCGTGCCACGCCGCGGCGATGAAATTCGGGCGCGACATAAATCGAGGTCTCAACCGACCATTGATATGCCGCGCGGGTACGATGCGGGGAAGCGTAACCGTACCCGGCCACCTGGCCGTCGATGCTGCACACCAGCCACGGCAGCTGCGCGGTGAAGGCGCGGATACGGCGGCAGAACTCCTCCATGCTGGGCGCCTCATATTCCGAGGACACCGTGGTTTTTTCCACATAAGGCCCGTAAATGTCCAGCATGGCCGCCGCGTCGGCCTCGGCCGCGGGCCGGATTTCAATGCGATTCATGACAAACTTTCCTTTCCATCGCCCCTCCCGGCGATGCTTCGTCTTTTTCTGCTCCATTGTATCACACTAAATTTTAAATGAAAAGCCCTGCCCCTTCGTATCCTTTCGGTTGACATCCGTCTACCTTTCTGTTATCTTAAAGGTAGACATATGTAGACCAATCCAGAACACAGAGGGGGGAAACCTATGAAACCAATCCGCCTTTCGGCCAGCGAATGGAAGCTAATGGAATGCCTTTGGGATGAATCCCCGCGCACCATCACCCAGCTCGTGCACGCGCTGGAGCCTGAAACCGGCTGGGCCAAGGCCACCATTATCACCATGCTGTCCCGCCTGGAAGCCAAAGGCGCGGTAAGCTGGCAGACAGCCGGACGCGCCCGGCAGTATTCCCCGGCGGTCACGCGCGAAGCGGCCAGCGCCGCGGAAACCCGCAGCTTCCTCGACAAGGTCTATCATGGCTCGGTTGGCCTGCTGGTGAACGCCATGGCCGAAGAAAACGCGCTCAGCGCAGAGGACATCGATGAATTGTACGCGATCCTGCGGAAAGCAGGACAGGGAGAGGAGGGGCAGTCATGACGTTCCCGGCCCAAACCATCTGGACATCTTCCCTACTGATTTTGGCCGTGCTTGCGCTGCGCGCCGCGCTCGGCACACGTATTTCCGCCCGGCTGCGGTATGGGCTGTGGCTGCTGCCTGCCCTGCGGCTGTGCATCCCGGTATCGGTGCAGCAGGCTTTAAAGCTGATGCCCAAAAGCCGCCTGAGCGTCGTTGACCTGCCGCGCGCAGCGATGAGCCGGGCGCCCGACACGGTGCGGCCCCTGCTAGACAACCTCCAAACCGGACATGTTTACACCTTTGACGCTCCTTCCCCCATGCAGGCGGCCGCCGCCATCGACTGGCAGCTTTTGCTGTTTCTCCTGTGGCTCGCGGGCATGGCGGCGGTCGCCGTATGGTGCGGCCTGGTCAACCGGCGGTTTTCCAAAATCCTTGCGGCGGCGCGTGAATATTTTGGCGTCTCCGGAGAAGGCCTGCCGGTTTATATCGCGCCCCGGCTGACCTCCCCCTGCCTGTATGTGCTTCATGGGCAGCCGGGCATCTATCTTCCTCAGGCGGTTGCGGACGACCCGGTACGGCTGCGGCATGTCCTGGCGCATGAGGACGCGCACTTCCGCCACCAGGATTCCCTCTGGTCCATGGTGCGCGTGATCCTGCTGACCGTGTACTGGTTCCACCCGCTTGTATGGGTCATGGCGTTCCTCAGCCGACGCGACTGCGAGCAGGCATGCGACGAAGCGGCAATCCGCGCGCTGGGCGAAGAAGAACGCCTCGCTTATGGGCGCACCCTGGTCGGCCTCATGGCGGCAGGCCGGCCGAGCGACCTGGTCTGCGGCGCGACCACCATCACGGACAGCAAACGAGGGATCAAAGAGCGTGTGAAACGCATTGCGCAACGCCCACAGACCCGCGCCGCTGCGGTATTCCTGCTGGCCGCGTGCGTGGCGCTCGGCGCTGCCTTTACATTTACCGAATCGCCCACCCATGCGCGCGCCTGCGCCATGCTGAAAAGCAACCCGCCCGTCAGCGCATATTCTTTCCGCTATGCCGACGGGATCCAGACCTACACCGCACTCAGCGACGAACAGATGCAGAAGGCCGCCAGCTTGTTTCTCAGCATCCGGAATACGGAAGAAAACCCCACCTATGCCGCAGAAGGCACTTCCGAATGGCAGCTGCACTTCAATTTTGCGGACGCTGCCGGCCTTGCGGAAGAAAAGCAGGGCATTTCCATCGAGTTTTCCGGGATGTCTTACATGCTGGTGCATGTTCAGCGCGGCGACGACCGCAATGCTTATTTTGTCCGGGATGCGGAAGATATCATCCGGCAATTCCGTACATTGACAGGCCAGCCCCCTGTCGTCCTGGAGACAGTTTCCCCGGATGCCGGCCAATTTAAAATTTCCAATGATGACCCTGATCATTCCTATACCCTTCTTCCTGCAAACTATGATCTGGAAAATCTGGACACCGGGGAGGGGCAGTCGGCCAGGGCCGGCTACGCGGAGGACGCTGCGCTGCCTGTGATCGAACCGGGGCAGTCGCTGCCCTGGGAGGTTTCCTATGGCGAACTGGAAAACGGCCGCTACCGGCTCAGCGCGGAACTTACCCGGGACGATGGCCAGCCGCTCGAAATCTCCGTTGTATTTTCCGTTGGCGAGGTTTCCGCATCCGGCGCGGCCTCTTCCGACCCATTCTACAAGGAATGCCCTATGGCTCAGGGCGCGACGCTCACCAGGGGGAAACTGGACAGCTTGACCGACGAATACGGTTCCCAGTTCGGCCTGCACGTGCTGGACGGGTTCTCCTATTATGCTTTTGATTCCGGTACGGGCTGGAGGTACTATGAACTCGATGACGGCAGTGTGCTCTGGGGCATCGGAAGCGGCGGCGATGTGACGCTCACCGGACAGGGCCGCGACCGGCGCTACCACGAAACCGCGCCGGGCAGCGGAACCTATGGCTTTCTGCCTACGCTTACCGTGGACGACGTGCTGGACTTTGCCGGGCGCGGGCAGGCCGTCCGCTCGGACGAATTTGACGCCTTCTTCTGGGAGGCGCCCGGGCAAACCGATGTGGATTTCATGCAGTTCCCGGTCTACGACAGCCCTTCGTTCGGGGCGGACACCGGCTGTTATCTGACCGTCGCCACAGGCGGCGCAGGCCATCCGGGCAGCATCATCCTGCATTCCCCGGACGGAAGCGCATTTGGAAAGGGCAGCGAAACTGCCACCGATGTGCGCGATTATGATCCCGAAACCCTGCACGCGGCCCTGCTCCCCTATCTCCCCTCCGAGGAGCGGCGCGCTTCGGACGGGGAGGAGGCTGATCAGCTAAAATTCAACCTGATCCACTGGCCGATGCTCAGTTCCTCCTGGCCGGAACCCGTCAAGGTGTCCGCCGCAGGGCTGGACGCCGTCCGTCTGCTTTCCTCCGGGGATTGGGCGCAATTCTTTCGCGATTACGATTATGAAGACCAGATGCGCTTTCTTGCGGACGTCACCGAAAAGCCCGCCCGCACACCGGTGTTGCAAGCGTCCTATAGCGCGCCTGCCGGAACCAACTCCATCACCCTGTATGCAGGGGACGGAAGCTTCTGCCTGATTCAATCCGGCAACCGCTGGGCATGCTATGCCGCGCCGGACGGCCTGTATGACAGCCTTGTCGCACACACGCAGACGCATGGCTTCGAGTATGCGCCGTATACCGACGCAGAGATTGCCGCTGCCCGGCGGACGGCGCGCGCGTATTTCGAGGCCGCCGGCGACACGTTCGTCCGCGCAGACTATCACGAAGGGATGAGCCTCCAGGTTCTGTCAGGTCTGGGCGCTGCCCCCGGTACCGCTATCCTCCTTGAAGTGGAATACACCTCGCCCGACGGGGAAACGCACTTCACAAACGCCACCCTTGTGCGCCGCGGCCGCACCGGGGACTGGCGCTTGCAGGAAGCCGGCGGTTCCCTCAGCGTCTCCAGTTGACGAAATACAGCTTTTCGCATATAATAAATAAGTTACCTATGCGAATTGATTTGTATTGGAGTAGATAGAGATGGTTTATAACAACATTCTTGACGCGATGGGGCATACGCCGATTGTCCGGCTGAACCACATGGCGCCGGAAAACGCGGCCGAAATCCTGGTGAAGTTTGAAGGGCTGAACGTGGGCGGTTCGATCAAGACCCGCACGGCATACAATATGATCTGCGACGCCGAGGCGCGTGGCGTGCTGAAACCGGACTCCATCATCGTGGAACCGACCAGCGGCAACCAGGGCATCGGCCTTGCGCTCATCGGCGCGGTCAAGGGCTACCGGACCATCATCATCATGCCCGATTCGGTCTCCGAGGAGCGCCGCAAGCTGGTGCGCCATTATGGCGCCGAGGTGATCATCATCCATGACGCGGGCGACATTGGCGCATGCATCCAGGAGTGCCTGGATACCGCGCTGCGCATGGCGAAAGAAGACGCCAAAGTTTTTGTCCCGCAGCAGTTTGAAAACCCGGCCAACCCCATGGTGCACCGCCATCACACAGGCATCGAAATCCTGGCGCAGGTCGAAGGCCCGATTGAC